>CAJWQN010000073.1 GCA_913045505.1 uncultured Rhodospirillaceae bacterium
TCGCGCCCAATCCCACCTCGCCCAGCTCGACCAGAACGAAGGCAATCTCGACGGCGCCAAGGCCTTCTACCTGGCGATGATGGACGCGGACCCGACCGCGCTCCGCCCGATGTTGGAGTTGGCGAAGATCGCCGAGGCTCAGGAGCGGCTGGAGGACGCGATCAAATGGCTCGACAAGGCGCGCAGCTTCTATCCGGGCGATACGGGGACCCATCTGCGCCTGATCGACTTGCATATTCGCGCCGACCAAAGCGAAACCGCCATGTTCCTGGCCCGCAAATTGCGGGCGGCAAATCCTTCGGACTTGGCGATCCTGGAGGCGTTGGGTCGCGCCGAATTGGCCGTCGGCGCGCCGGAGCGCGCGGCCGAGACGTTCCTCCAAATGGTCCATATCGCGCGTTATTCATCCAAGCAACTCTATCGCATTGCGCGCTTGCAGTTATCAGCCCAGGATTACGAGAGTGCCCGGGCCACCCTCGAAAAAGCGTTGCTGTCGGGTCCGGACTTCACGCCCGCCTTGGCCGCTCTGGTGCAGCTCGAAGCACCGCTTGGCCAAGCCGAAGAGGCCCTGACGCGGGTCGCCCGATATCGGACGACCGAACCGAACTCGGTAATCGGGGACCGATTGGCCGGTGACGTCTTGATGCGCATGGGCCGGTTCGACAAAGCCCTCGACGCCTACGAAACAGCGTTCCAAAGAGAATCGAGCACGGCACTCGTCCTTCGCCTCTACTTGGCCCACCGCGAGGCCGGCAACGCCACCGCCGGGATTCGCGTCCTCGAGAGCTGGCTCGCCGGCCACGACGATGACCGGGCCGCCCATCGCGCGCTCGCCGCCGGCTATATGGACAGCGGCCGGCTGGAACAGGCGATCGCGTATCACGAGAGGATCAACGACAGATGGCCGGGCGATCCGGTCATCGTCAACAATCTCGCCTGGCTCTATCAGCGCGCGAGCGATCCGAGAGCCTTGACATACGCCGAACAGGCCCATGCGCTGGCGCCGGAGCAGCCGGAGATTTTGGATACCCTGGGGTGGTCGTTGGTGCGCCAGGGCGAGGCGGGGCGGGGCCTGACCCTGTTGCGCGAGGCGTTCGCGCGCGAATCGACCAGGATCAGGACTCGCTATCATATCGCGGTCGCTCTCGACAGGCTGGGCCGCCCCGAAGAGGCTCGCAAGGAACTCGAGGCCGTCCTCCAATTCGGATCCGGCCCGCTCGCCACCAGTGCACGCAAACTTCTCAATGAGCTGAGCGCGCGGTAGCGGGACCCGGATCGACCCAATTATCCCCGAGCCATGACCGCACCCCCAAAGGAGCAGAACCGATGACCGGACTGCCGCTGCTTGATCTCACCGGCACCGCCCATGAGCGCGGCCTGCACCATGGTCGCGCCCTCGCCACCCAGATTCGAGACAATATCGAGACCTATCTGCGCCGCTTCGCCGCCGGCGGGCTCGATCGCGATACGGTGCTGGCCGAGGGCGAGCTCTGGGCGCCCCGCATC
This sequence comes from uncultured Rhodospirillaceae bacterium, assembly GCA_913045505.1. Lineage (GTDB taxonomy): Bacteria > Pseudomonadota > Alphaproteobacteria > UBA7887 > UBA7887 > CAJWQN01. The sequence continues at coordinate 1,507 of CAJWQN010000073.1, forward strand.
GCCCGTTTCAGCGCCCGATATGCCGAGGAGATGGCCGGCGTCGCCGAGGGCGCGGGCTTGGCGATCGGACCGGTCGCCATGCTCAACGCCCGTTACGAATTGGCCTATTCCCTGTTCGCCCGCGAGGCGCGCGCGCCCGACCTTGCCGAGGGTTGCACCGCGTTCGGCGCACTCCCCGAACGGGTCCGGGGCGGCACCACTCTGATCGGCCAGAACTGGGATTGGCTGGCCCGGATTCGGGGTCGCCTGGCCGTGCTTCGCGTTCGCCCCGCCGAAGATCCGGCCTATCTCTGCCTCACCCAGGCCGGCATCGTCGGCGGCATGATCGGTCTCAACGAAACCGGCCTCGGCCTCTGCGTCAACGGATTGACCACCGATCAGGACGGCGTCGACACCGAGGCCAAGCCGTTTCACGTTCGGGTCTACGAGATTCTTCGCGCCACCACATTCGCCCAGGCGCTGACCGTGATCCTGGGCAGCGACCGGGTGTGCTCGACGAATTTCCTGCTCGGCCATGCCGACGGCGAGATCATCGACATCGAGGCCGCGCCTCGACGCGCCAACACCCTCCAGCCAACGGCGGGCCTTCTCACCCATGGCAATCATTTCGAAACCACGGACGGATTCGAATCGACCATGGAGAAGCTCTTTCCGAGTACCCTTTACCGTGTGCCGCGTCTGGCTCGCCTGCTGCGGCGCCATGACGGCACGCTCGACCTCCAGGTGATCCAAGGTGCCCTCACCGACCATTTCTCGCACCCCTTCGCGATCTGCCGCCACGAGGACCCCGACGCACCGGAGGACATGCGCACGATCACCGTCACCTCGGTGATCCTGGCCCTGGCCGATCGCACCCTCTACGCGACCGACGGCCCGCCCTGCCAAAACCCCTACCACACCTACACCCTGGACCCCCATTAACCCCCGCGCGATAGTCGTTTGATGGCCCGCGGCAAAGCCCTGGTAGCCGGCGCGACCGGCATGGTCGGTACCCGGATCGTCGAGAGACTTCTGGACCAGGCCTGGCAGGTGGTCGGCCTCTGCCGTCATCCGCCCGAGGCCCGTGGCGGCCCGACCTATCTGGAACTCGACATTGCCGACGCCGAGGCCTGCCGCTCCCGATTGGCCGCGATCGGAGACGCGACCCATCTGTTTTACGCGGCGCGCGCGCCGCACGCCGAGACCGGCATCGAGCCGGTCGAGGACAACCTGGCGATGGTCCGCAACCTGGTCGAGGCCACGGCGTCCGCCTCGACCATGCTTCGCCACGTCCACCTGGTTCACGGCAGCAAATATTACGGTATGCATCTGGGTGCCTATAAGACGCCCGCTCGGGAGACCGACCCGCGTCATCCGCCGCCCAACTTCTATTACGACCAGCAGGATTACGTCGCCGCCCGTGCCGGCCCCTGGACCTGGACCATTTCCCGCCCCGGCATCGTCATTGATTTCGCGCCCGGCCGGGCACGCAACCTGATCCCCTTGATCGGCACCTATGCGGCGGTGATGCGCGCGCTCGACCGGCCTCTCACGTTCCCGGGCCGGGCGAAAGCCTTCAGCGCGCTCACCGAATGCGTCGCCGCCAGCCATCTCGGAGAGGCCATCGTCTGGATGGCGACCACCGAGCGCTGCGCCAACCAGCCGTTCAATGTCACCAACGGCGACTGCTACCGGTGGCAAAATCTCTGGCCGCGAATCGCCGATTTGTTCGCGATGCCGACCGCGGCGCCCGGAGATCTGGTCCTCGCCGACCTCATGGCCGACAAGGCCCCGGTCTGGGACCGGCTGGTTCGAGAGCACGACCTGCATCCCACGCCGTATGACCACATGGCGCTCTGGTCGTATGGTGATTTCGTGTTCGCGCCGGACTACGACATCCTGTCGGACACCACCAAGATTCGCCAGCAGGGCTTCCACGCGACCATCGATACCGAGGCCATGTATCTCGATCTGCTCGGTCGCTATCGCACCGCCCGGCTTATTCCCTGACGCCGCTGGCACCGAAGTTCCAAGCCCGGCCGGGCGCCGCGGCGAGAAGGCGGCGGGTATAGTCGTGGGACGGGCGCTCGAACACCTCGGCCACCGGGCCATGCTCGACGATTTCGCCCGCCAGCATCACCGCCACCGTATCGCAGACCTGGGCGGCGACGCGCAGATCGTGGGTGATGAACAGCATGCCCAGATGATAGCGCCGCCGAACATCGTCGAGCAGACGCAGCACTTGCGCCTGGACCGAAACGTCGAGCGCCGAGACCGGCTCGTCCGCGACCAGCAGTTCGGGCTCCAGGGCCAAGGCGCGGGCAATGCAGATGCGTTGGCGCTGGCCGCCCGAGAACTGATGGGGATAGCGATCGATCGCGCCCCGTTCGATCCCGACCAGAGCCAACAGTTCCAGCGCCCGCGCCCGCGCTTCCGCACGGGCCATGCCGTAATTGATCGGCCCTTCGGTCATCGAGCGTCCGATCGTCCGGCGCGGATTGAGCGATCGATAGGGGTCCTGAAACACGATCTGGACACGCTTGCGCGCGGCCCACAACGCGCGTGCGCCAAGCCGCCCGAAGTCACTGCCGCCAAGACTGATGTCGCCGCCGGTCGGATCGGTGAGGCGCATGACGCAACGCGCGACGGTCGATTTTCCCGATCCGGATTCGCCGACGATGCCCAAGGTCTGGCCGCGCCGAACCTGGATCGAAACGCCCTTCGCGGCCACCACTTCGCGCTGGCGGCGAAGCAGGCCGTGGCCAGAATAAGTCTTGCTCAGGCCTTCGGTGGACAGCACCACCGGCGCGCCGTCGTCGGTGTCGCGCGGAGCCGGAGCCAGACTCGGGACCGCGCCGATCAGCATCCGGGTATAGGGATGCTCGGGCTGGCTAAGGATTTGGTGTGCATCCCCTGTTTCGACGATCCGCCCGGATTGCATTACCGCCACCCGATCGGCGATCTCCGCCACGACTCCGAAATCATGGGTGATGAACAAGACGCCGGTGTCGCGTGCCGCCTGAATCTCCCTGATTAGCGCCAATATCCGGGCCTGGGTGGTGACATCCAAGGCGGTGGTCGGCTCGTCGGCGATCAACAACACAGGCTCCAGAGCAAGGGCCATGGCGATCATCACGCGCTGGCGTTGGCCGCCCGAAATCTGGTGCGGATAAGCCTTGTACAGGTGCTCGGGGGCGGCCAGGCGCACGGATTCCATGAGCGACAGCACGCGCGCGCGGCGCGCGCGTGGGGTGAGGCGGATATGCGCCGTCAGCGCCTCCGCGATCTGGCGGCCGATCGACATCACCGGATTCAGCGCCGTCATCGGCTCCTGGAAAATCATCGCCATGCGGCTGCCGCGCAATCCGCGCAGCCGGGCGCGCGGCGCGGCCAACAAGTCCTCTCCCTGGAGCAGGATTTCACCACCGACAGGCCGCAACTGCCCCCGCGGCAGCAGCCCCATCACCGCCTGGGCCGTGACCGATTTTCCCGAGCCCGATTCGCCGACAACGCACAGGATTTCCCCGGCGTGGACGTCCAGGTCGATATCCTCGACCGCATGCGCCCGGTCCGCCCCCGGCGGCAAGGCCACGGTCAACTCCCGAATGCGCAGCACCGGGACATCCCCCTCGGGATTTGCGGGCGCGGACATCGGCCGATCACATCCGTTTGGTGATCCGCGGATCGAGGGAATCGCGCAGACCGTCGCCGAGCAGGTTGACCCCGAGCACGGTCAAGGCAAGGGCGAGGCCGGGAAAGAAGATGATCCAGGGCGCGATCTGGAAGTAGGTTCGGCCCTCGGCCATGATATTGCCCCAACTCGGAATTTCCGGCGGCACGCCCGCGCCCAGGAAGCTCAGAATCGCCTCCAGGATCATCGCCGAGGCACAGACATAGGTCGCTTGAACGATCAGCGGCGCCACGGTGTTGGGCAGGACATGGCGAATCAGGATATGGGGCAGCCGGGTGCCGACCGAGATCGCGGCCTCGACATAGGGCTCTTCGCGAATGCCGAGCACCACGCCCCGGACCAGCCGCACCACCCTGGGCACCTCGGGAATCGCAATCGCGACCACCACCGTGACCAAGCTCGACCCGGCCAAGGCGATCATCGCGATCGCGAGCAGGATTCCGGGTATCGCCATGATCCCGTCCATCACGCGCATGACCACGGCGTCAACCCATCGGACGTAACCCGCGACCAGACCGATCGACAGGCCGACCGCGACACTCACGGCGGCGACCGTCAGCCCGACCAGCAACGAAATTCGACTGCCGTAGACGGTGCGGCCGTAGAGATCGCGGCCATACATGTCGGTCCCGAACCATTGCGCCGCCGCCGGTGCGCGCAACCGCGCGACCGGATCGAGAGCGGTCGGATCGCCGGCGAACAGCCACGGCGCGAACAGCGCCGCCGCCGCCATCGCCAACAGCAGCCCGCCGCCGATCATCACCGCCGTGTTCCGGCCAATCAAGAGCAGGTCCGAATTCAATAGCGGATCCTCGGATCGAAGACAGTGTAGAGAATGTCGATGACCAGATTGACCAGCACATAGGCGGCCGAGAAGACGAGAATGATTCCCTGGATCACCGGATAGTCGCGACGCAGGACCGCATCGACGGTGAGCCGGCCCAGGCCCGGAATGTTGAAGACGCTTTCGGTCACCACCACGCCGCCGATCAGCAACGCGAAGCCGATTCCGATGACGGTGACGATCGGCACGGCCGCGTTGCGCAGGGCGTGGCGGACCAACACCGCCCGCTCGGTCAGCCCCTTGGCATGGGCGGTGCGGATGTAATCCTCGCCCAGAACATCGAGAACGCTGGCCCGGGTGATGCGCGCGATCAGCGCGATATAGACCACGCTCAGAGTCAGGCTGGGCAGGATCAGGCGATGCAGAAACGGCCACAGGCCCTCGGCGAGACCCACATAGCCCTGAACCGGAAACAGCGCGAGCTTGAGCGCGAGCCCATAAATCAGGGCGTAGCCGAGCACGAACACAGGCACCGAAAAGCCGACCACCGCGAACGCCATCACGCCCCGATCGATCCACGATCCGGCCGTCCATGCCGCGACCGTGCCCAACGGCACCGCGACCAGCACCGCGAAAGTCAGGGTGAGGGCGGACAACGCGAGCGTCGGCTCCAGGCGCTGGCCGATCAATTGGGCCACCGGCAGGTTGGAAAAGATCGACACCCCGAGATCGCCTTGCGCCAGTCGCCAGAGCCAACTCCCGAACTGAACGTAAAGCGGCCGGTCGAGACCGAGCTGGGCGCGAATGCGCGCGATATCCTCGGGCTTGGCGTAGTCGCCCGCGATCACGGTCGCCGGGTCGCCAGGACCCAAATGAAGCAACAGGAACACGAACACCGCCACCACCGCCATGACCGGGACGGTGGCCAGCAGACGGCGGGCCGCGAAACCGATCATATCCGGCGGTCCGGGCGGTGCCCGGAATTACCTGTCCGACTCAAAGGCGGGCAACCGGTCATCGGGAACCTGAGCCAGGGTCGGCTGCGCCGCGTCCTTGGTCGATATGATCGGCGCCCCGAGATCGGCCAGCGGCCAAGAGATGGCGATTTGCGGATCCGACCACAACACGCCGTGCTCGGCCTCCGAATGATAAGTATCGGTACATTTATAATGAAAATCGGCGGTTTCGCTCAGCACCAGAAATCCATGGGCGAACCCGGGTGGAATGAAAAGCTGATGGTGATCCTGGTCCGACAGCACCTCGCCGTGCCAGCGTCCGAAATGGGGCGATCCCCGGCGGATATCGACCACCACGTCGAACACCTGTCCCAGCCCGACCCAGACCAGCTTGCCCTGGGCATGGGGCAATTGATAGTGAAGCCCCCTGAGGCTTCCGCGTTCGGAACGCGACAGATTGTCCTGAACGAAATTGGCGCTTAAGCCGGCCGCCGCGAAACGCTCGGCCTGCCAGGTCTCCAGGAAATAGCCGCGCCGGTCGCCATGGACCTGGGGCTCGATTCTCTTGAGACCCGGCAAAGACAGCTCGCGAACCTTCATGGCCCCGCCCTGATCACGCCCGCTCCGCCAACCGCCCGAGCCGTTCGCCGCCATAGCTTCGGGCACGGATCGGCCGCCACCACGCGGCGTTGTCCAGATACCACCGCACGGTCTCCTCGAGGCCACGGTCGAGCGTCTCGCGCGCCGACCACCCGAGTTCGCGCTCGATCTTGCCCGGGTCGATCGCGTAGCGCCGATCGTGCCCCGGGCGGTTCTCGACGAAAGCGATCAGGTCGGCATGGGGGCAATGGGCCGACTCGGGGAGACAACGGTCGAGAGCCACGCACAACGCCCGCACCAAATCCAAATTGGTGCAAGGCGCCCGACCTCCGATCAAATAGGTTTCGCCGACCCTACCCGCTTCGATCACCCGCTCGATCGCCGCGCAATGGTCCGCCACATGGAGCCAGTCGCGAACCTGGCTGCCGTCCCCGTAAATCAACAGCGGCCGGCCCTCGAACGCGTTCAGGATCGTCAACGGAACCAGCTTCTCGGGAAACTGGAACGGCCCGTAATTGTTGCTGCAGTTGGTCACGATGGCCGGCACCGCGTAGGTGCGGCCCCAGGCACGCACCAGATGATCGGCGGCGGCCTTGCTGGCCGCGTAGGGTGAGCTGGGCGCATAGGGCGTGGCCTCGGCAAAGACGCCGTCACCGGCTCCAAGGTCGCCGAACACCTCGTCGGTCGAAACCTGGACGAAGCGAAACCGATCACGCGCTGCCGTGGTCTGGCCCGACAGATAGGCGCGGGTGGCCTCCAGCAGCCAGTAGACTCCGGCGATATTGGTCTCGATGAACGGAGCCGGTGAATCGATCGAGCGATCGACATGGCTTTCGGCGGCGAAATTGACCACCGCGTCGGGCTGATGCTCGTTCAAGAGGCTGGCCACAAGCTCCGGATCGGCGATGTCGCCCTCGACGAAGCAGTGGTTTGGATGGTCCGACACCGCCGCCAAGGTCGCCCGATGGCCGGCATAGGTGAGCTTGTCGAGCGTGACCACCCGCGCCCGACCGGACAGCACCATCCGGTGCACGAAATTGCCGCCGATGAAACCGGCGCCGCCGGTCACCAGGATCGTCCCCATGGCCTTTCGCCACCTCGCTTGCACGGACCCACCGAACGTAACCCGCGGACGATCGGGGAACCACGACAAAAAATTGGTTTGACCCGGCATCCGCGCGCGCCGCGCCAAGCCCTGATGGCGATCGCCATTCCATGGTAACCTCGGGCCTTCGCCCATTTGGTCCGACCAGTCGGGAACGGCGCCCATGAAAGGACTCATCCTGGCCGGCGGCCGGGGAACACGGCTTTTTCCGCTCACCCGGGCGGTCAGCAAGCAATTGCTCCCGGTCTACGACAAACCGATGATCTACTACCCGCTGTCCACTTTGATGCTGGCGGGAATTCGGGACATTCTGTTCATCACCACACCCGATGATGCGGCCCAATTCCGGCAGTTGCTGGGTGACGGCTCGCAATGGGGGCTGGCGTTCGATTACGCGACCCAGGCGCGGCCGGGCGGCTTGGCCCAGGCGTTTACCATCGGCCGCGACTTCATCGGCGACGACACCAGCGCCCTCGCGCTCGGCGACAATCTGTTCCATGGCCAGGGCTTGGCCGATCTGCTGCGCCGCGCCGCCGGCCGCGGCCATGGCGCGACCGTGATCGCGACCTCGGTCCGCGATCCGGAACGCTACGGCGTGATCGAATTCGACGGCGAAGGCGCCCCGGTTTCGATCGTCGAAAAACCGGCGGCGCCAAAATCACCCTACGTGGTGACCGGTCTCTATTTCTACGATCGCCAAGTGGTCGAGATCGCCAGCGGCCTGACGCCCTCGCCCCGCGGCGAACTCGAGATCACCGACGTCAACCGGCATTATTTGGCCCGCGGCGAACTCACCGTCGAAAAACTCGGCCGCGGTACCGCCTGGTTGGATGCCGGCACCCCGGAATCCCTGCTCCAGGCCAGCTCGTTCGTCGAGACCGTCGAGCTTCGCCAGGGCCTGAAAATCGCCTGTGTCGAGGAAATCGCCCTTCACATGGGCTGGATCGACGCCGAGCAGGCTCTCAGGCTTGCCGCCGATCTCGGGACCAGCGATTACGGCCGCTATCTCGAGCGGGTGGTCGAGACTGGGGCCAACCCATAAGCCGCCTGCCGAGCACCGGTCAGCCCTCGGCAACGGGCTCGGCGTCGAGGCGGACCGCGATTCCCTCGAGGTTTGGGGCGGGTGCCGAGTAACGGGCCATCACCAGGGGATCGTGTCCGGGGATCACGAACCGCGCCGCCTCGGCCAGCCCGCGCATTTTGTGGAACCCTTGCAGCATTTCGCCAACATTGAACACGATCGGAAACGGACTCGGTCGCTCCATATTGGCGTAGAAATGGCTCGCGTCCGAGGCCAGCACCAGCCACCCCATCCGGGTCCAGACCCGGACGCATTGCAGGCCCATGGTGTGCCCGCCGACAAAGTGAACGCTGAAGCCGGGCGACAGTTCGGCGTCACCGTCATGGAATGCGACACGGCCCTGGTAGACTTGGCGGACCATGCCGACGATATGATCGACCTCGTAGGCGGTGGCGAAAGTTTGCTCGCACATGTGGCGACCGGTGGCGTAGCACATCTCCTTGTCCTGGAGATGAAAGGTCGCGCGCGGAAACAGATCGAAATTGCCGATATGATCGTAATGCAGGTGGGTGACGATCACGTCCCGGACCTGTCCGGCATCGACTCCGATCATGTCGAGCCCCGCCGCCGGCGAGCGCAGCAGGTCACGGCCACGTCGGGCCGCGCTGGCTTCGTCGAAGCCGGTGTCGATGACATAGCTATGCCGGGGACCGATGGCCGCCCAAACGAAATAGTCCATCGGCATCGGCCCGTCATGGGGGTCCGCCATGATGAAAGTCTCTTGGGCCGTGCGGTCGGCAAGGGTGGCGTAACGGATGGCATAAACCTCGAACGTCTCGCGATCGGATGGCGACATGTCAGCCCCCGCCCTGGTCGTCGAAAACTTCCCGCGCGGAGCGGAAGCTGCTGATCGCCGCCGGGGCGCCACAATAGATCGCGGTTTGCAGGAACACCTCCATGATCTCGTCCTTGGTAACACCGTTGTTGAGCGCGCCCCGGATGTGCAGCTTGAGTTCTTGGGGACGATTGAGCGCGGTCAGCATGGCAAGATTGAGCAGGCTCCGGGTTTTCCGGGGCAGGCCAGGGCGGCCCCAAACCGCACCCCAACAATATTCGATGACCAGGTCCTGCATCGGCCGGTTGAAGTCGTCGGCGGTCGCGATCGCCCTGTCCACATGCTCCGCGCCAAGCACCGCCCGCCGCACGGCCAAACCCTCGTCATACATCGCCTTGTCCATGGCCTTTCCTCCCTGATCAATGCCCCGCCACCTATCGGCGGATGCCAAGGATATCATTACGTCGATTGGCCGCGCACCCTCCTGACCGCATCCCGCCAGCCGGCATAGCGGGCGTCCCGATCCGTCGCCGACATTTCCGGCTCGAACAATCGATCCCGACTCCAGCTTTGCATAGCCTGATCGAGCGGCGGGTAAAATCCGGTCGCCGCCCCGGCCACCCGCGCCGCGCCCTGGGCGGTGGTCTCGACCACCACCGGCCGCTCGACCGGCAATCCCAGAATGTCGCTCAAGCGTTGCAGGAACCAGTCATTGGCCGCCATGCCGCCATCGATCCGCAGGGCGAGAGGTGGCTCGGCGCCGTCGCTTCCCATCGCCTCCATCAGGTCGCGGGTCTGGAAGGCGACCGCGTCGAGGCCGGCTCGGGTGACTTCGGCGGCACCGGTGTCCCGGGTCAGGCCCAGGATCGCGCCGCGCGCGTCCGGGTCCCAGTGGGGCGCGCCGAGGCCGGTGAAAGCGGGCACGAAATAGACCTGGCTGTCCGGATCGGCCGCCCCCGCCAATGCCGCC
>CAJWQN010000074.1 GCA_913045505.1 uncultured Rhodospirillaceae bacterium
GGCCGCAGCCCCAGGCGCTGGGCGACATGGGCCTCGACCGCCGGGTCGATGGTCGCGAAGGTACCGACCGCGCCCGAGATCGCGCAGGTACCCACTTCGTCCCGGGCGCTCAACAGACGCCCCCGGTTGCGGTCGAATTCGGCATGAGCCTGGGCGAGCTTGAGGCCGAAGGTCGTGGGCTCGGCGTGAATCCCGTGGCTGCGGCCGATGCACATCGTGTCCTTGAACTCATGGGCGCGGCGGGCCAGTGTCGCCAAGAGCGCGTCGATATCGGCGATCAGAATGTCGGCCGCACGAGTGAGCTGAACCGCGAACGCGGTGTCGAGCACGTCGGACGAGGTCATGCCCTGGTGGACGAAGCGTGCTTCCTCGCCGACATGCTCGGCGAGGTTGGTCAGGAACGCGATCATGTCATGCTTGACCTCGCGCTCGATCGCGTCGATGCGGGCGACCTCGAACCGGCCGCGCTCGGCCACCGCCTTGGCCACGCCTTCGGGAATCACGCCCAGCTTTTCCTGGGCCTCGCAGGCGTAGCGCTCGATATCGAGCCAAATCCGGAACCGGGTCTCCGGCGCCCAGATTGCGACCATGTCGGGACGGCTGTAACGGGGAATCATACGGGTCTCCAATCTGGCGGGAGGCACGGGTGCGGAGTATAGGAACCCGCCCATGTGATCGCCATGGCGGCGATTGAGGGTCTGGTCCGGCGCGGATAAGATGGCCCCGGTCGGGAGCGAGGACCCATGGAGAATCTTTGGTCGGATACCGAGGCCGAGGCGACGGTGGCGCGATACGGCGGGCACGGCATCGGGCGCGACGTCGCGCTCCGGGTCTATACCACGCGCCTGTTGGGCGGCGAGCCGCGGCTGGTGTTGCACGGCGGCGGCAACACCTCGGTCAAGACCTCGATGGCTGATCTGCTCGGCGATGAAACGGAGGTGCTTTGCGTCAAGGGCTCGGGCTGGGACATGGGCGATATCGAGCCCGCCGGCCTGCCGGCGGTGCGGCTCGAGCCGCTGCGCCGGCTCCGCGCGCTCGACGCCCTGGGCGACGAGGACATGGTCAATGTTCAGCGCTCCAATCTGCTCGACAGCACGGCCCCCAATCCATCCGTGGAGACCCTGCTCCATGCCTTTCTGCCTCACGCCTATATCGACCACACCCATGCGAATGCGGTCCTGGCCCTGACCGATCAGCCCGACGGCGAGGCGATCTGCGCCGAGCTTTACGGCTCCCGCGCGGCGCTGGTGCCCTACATCATGCCGGGCTTCGCCCTGGCCAAGAAGGCCCAAGAGGTTTACCAGGCGAATCCCGAGTGCGAGGGCCTGATTCTGCTCAAGCACGGCATTTTCTCGTTCGCCGAGGACGCCGAGGACGCCTATGGGCGGATGATCGACCTGGTGACCCTGGCCGAGGACCGGCTCGGGACCGGAACCGGGCGCGTCTTCGCTAGCGCCGAACTTCCCGGCTCGGTGGCGGCGCCCGAGGCCGTGGCGCCGATCCTGCGCGGGCTGACCAGCCTGCGGTTCGACGGCGCCGACGGCCGGCGCCGGCCGATGATCCTGGAGTTCCGAACCAATGCCGCCATCCGCGATTACGTGGATGGCGCCGAACTGGGCCGTTACAGCCAGATCGGCCCGGTCACGCCGGACCACGCGATCCGCACCAAGCCCTGGCCGATGGTGGTGCCGCCGCCCGGAACGGAGGGGCTCGACGTCTGGGCCGACACGGTCCGCGAAGCGCTGGCCGCCTATCGGGTCGGATATCAGGCCTATTTCGAGCGCCACAACGATGGCCAGCAGACCCCGCGCACGGCGCTCGACGGCATGCCTCGGGTGGTGCTGGTGCCGGGGCTGGGCCTGTTCGGTCTCGGCAATTCGGCCAAGACCGCGAAAGTCGCCGCCGATCTCGCCGAGACCACCGTCGAGGTGATCAGCGCCGCCGAACGGATCGGCCGCTACGAAAGCATCGGCGACGCGGACATGTTCGACATCGAATACTGGTCGCTCGAGCAAGCCAAGCTCGGCAGGACAGAGGAGCCGCGCCTCGCCCGCCACGTGGCCGTGATTACCGGCGCCGCCGGCGCGATCGGCGCCGCGACCGCCAAGGCGTTCCGGGCGGAAGGGGCCGAGGTCGCGGTGCTCGACCGGGACGCGGACGGCGCCGCCAGGGTCGCCCAGCAACTGGGCGGCCTCGGACTCGGCTGCGACGTGACCAAGGCCGACAACGTGGAAAAAGCGTTCGATCAGGTCTGCCGGCAATTCGGCGGCGTCGATATCGTGGTCTCCAACGCCGGCGGTGCCTGGCAGGGACGGATCGGCGAGGTCGCGGATTCGGTCTTGAGGGAAAGCTTCGAGGTCAATTTCTTCGCCCATCAGAATACCGCGCGCGCCGCCGTCAACGTGATGCGGGCCCAAGGCACTGGCGGGGTCTTGTTGTTCAATGCCTCCAAGCAGGCGGTCAATCCGGGCCGGAACTTCGGCCCCTATGGCCTGCCCAAGGCGGCAACCCTGTTTCTGTCGCGCCAATACGCGGTCGATTACGGCGCCGACGGCATCCGGTCCAACGCGGTCAACGCCGATCGTGTCCGTTCGGGCCTGATGACCGAAACCATGATCTCCGAGCGCGCCAAGGCCCGTGGAATCAGCGAGCGCGACTACATGGCCGGCAATCTGCTCCATCGGGAGGTGTTGGCGGCCGATGTCGCCAAGGCTTTCATCGACCTGGCACTGTCGCCCAAGACCACCGGCGCGGTGCTGACCGTGGACGGCGGCAATGTCGCCGCCGCGATGCGCTAGGGGGGCCGATGACCGACTCGAAAGTGGCGCTCGTCGTCGGCGCCGGGGTCGCGACCGGCGGCGCGGTCGCGCGCCGGTTCGCGCGCGCCGGTTTCATCACCTGCGTGGCCCGCCGCCACGGCGACCAGCTCGAGCCCCTGGTGGCCGAGATCGAAGCCGCCGGCGGCACCGCCCACGGCTTCGGCGTCGATGCCCGCAAGGAAGAGGCGGTGGTCGATCTGGTCGACCGGATCGAGCGCGACGTCGGCCCGATCGAGGTCGCGGTCCACAATGTCGGCGGCAACGTCCGGTTCTCGATCCTCGAGACCACGGTACGCAAATACACCAAGGTCTGGGAGATGACCTGCTTCTCGGGCTTCCTCCTCGGGCGCGAGGTCGCCAAACGCATGGTGCCGCGGGGGCGGGGCACGATCCTGTTCACCGGGGCCACCGCCAGCGTCCGCGGCGGGGTCGGCTACGCCGCCTTCGCCGGCGCCAAGCACGGCCTCAGGGCGCTGGCCCAGAGCATGGCCCGCGAACTGGGACCGACGGGTATCCACGTCGCCCATGTGGTGATCGACGGCGCCATCGATACACCCTGGACCCGAGAGAATTTTTCCGACCTGATCGCCGCCCGCCCGGACGACGGCATCCTCGATCCGGACGCGATCGCGGAGGCCTATTACAATCTTCATCTCCAACCGCGAAACGCCTGGACCCAGGAGCTCGATTTGCGTCCCTGGGACGAGCCCTGGTGACGGCGCCGCGCGGCGCCGAGGGAGCACGCCGATCATGACCAAGCAGGTTGAATTCTTTTACGATTTCGGCAGCCCGACCAGCTATCTGGCCTATACCCAGCTGCCCGCCGTGGCCGCGCGGCGCGGCGCCGAGATCATATGGCGGCCGATCCTGCTGGGCGGCGTGTTCAAGGCATCGGGCAACCGAAGTCCGATCGAAGTCGCCGCCAAGGGCGCGTATATGGGCGTCGATATGGCCCGGTTCGCCAAGCGCTACGGCGTCCGGTTCGCCATGAATCCCTACTTTCCGATCAACACCCTGGCGCTGATGCGGGGCGCCGTGGCCGCGACCGAGGACGGCTATCACGACGCCTACACCGATGCCGTGTTCCCGGCGATGTGGGCGGAACTCAAGAACATGGGCGAGCCCGCGATCGTCGCCGCGGTGCTGGCCGGCGCCGGCATCGACGCCGAGGCGATGATGGCCCGGATCGCCGAGCCGTCAATCAAGGACAAGCTCAAGACCGAGACCGAGGCGGCGGCGGCCCGGGGTATGTTCGGCGCGCCCACGTTCTTCGTCGGCGATCAGATGTTCTTCGGCCAGGACCGGCTCGATTTCGTCGAGGCCGCCCTGTCCTGACCGCCGCCGCGACCGCCGCCGATCCTGTCCCCGGCCTCGCTGGGGGAAGGCGTTGGAGCCGCGCCGCCCGCCGTGAAGGCCGCGTATCTAATGGTCGTCGTCGTGATCCTCGTGCCGATGGCCGCCGCCCCAGTCGGGCGACAGCTCGTCCCAGTCGGTTTCGTCGGCGGCTCCGATGGCATCGATCCAGTAGATGCCGTCGGGTCCCTTGGCCAACGTGAACCGGATCGCCGAACCGGGCCCGATTCCGGCCAGGTCGGCCTGGTCGGAAAAGCTCAGGTCCATGGTCATGGCCGGCCAGCCGATCGCCGGAATCGGCTCGTGGGTCAGGTTGACCTTGCGCGCCACGGCATCGATGGAATTGACGACGCCGGTCGCGGTCACCGCCGCGTCGATCTGGTCTTGACCGCCATGGTCATGGTCGTCGCCATCGGCGAGAGCCGGGTTCGTGGTCAAGAACAGGGCCGCGGTGGCGGCGATCAAGCCTCGCGTCATCGTCAACGTCCTTCTCCGATCGGGCCAATGGCGAGCATGTCGTGCTCGAGGTTGAGGATCAAGCCGGGCCAGGGTGTCCGGACCAGCGCGACCCCCCCAAACCCGAGGTCAGCGGATGCCGATCATCTTGTGGGTCTGGAGGCTGAGCCGCCAGTGGGGATGGACCAGGCAATAGGCGATGGCGGCTCGGGTATTGGCGGCCAGGCGCGGCCCGTCCTCGGGCTGGAGGAAAAAATGGTCGAACGCCAGGGTGCGGTACTTCTCTGGCTCCGCGCCCTCTTGCGGGTAGACCAGTTTGAGCTCATTGCCCCGGTCCAGGACCAGGTCCGCTCCCGCCTTCGGGCTCACGCAGATCCAGTCGAGTCCCGCCACCGCCGGCAGGGTGCCGTTGGTCTCGACGGCGATCTCGAAGCCGCGCCGGTGGAGCGCCTCGACCAGCGCCCGGTCGATCTGAAGCAGCGGCTCGCCACCGGTGCAGACCACGAACCGCCTTGCCGATGCGCCGGTGGGCCAGCACGCCGCCACCGCGTCGGCGAGGAGGTCCGCGGTCGCGAACCGACCACCGCCGGGGCCATCGACGCCGACGAAATCGGTATCGCAGAACTTGCAAATCGCGCCGGCGCGGTCGGCCTCGCGCCCGCTCCACAGATTGCAGCCCGAAAAGCGGCAGAACACCGCCGGCCGGCCGGTGTTGGCGCCTTCTCCTTGGAGGGTATGGAACAGCTCCTTGACGGCATAACTCATGGCCGCGCCTGAAAACCGGTCCAGCCACGCGCGCGCAATTCGCAAGCCGGGCATTGGCCGCAGCCGTAGCCCCAGGGATGGCGCTTCTCGCGGACGCCGTGATAGCAACTGTGGGTTTCCTCGACGATCACGTCGATCAGGGCCTCGCCGCCCAACGCCTGCGCCATCGCCCAGGTTGCCGCCTTGTCGATCCACATCAACGGCGTATGGATCACGAAGCGCCTGTCCATGCCCAGATTCAACGCGATCTGCATGGCCTTGAGGGAATCGTCGCGGCAATCAGGGTAGCCGGAGAAGTCGGTCTCGCACATGCCGCCGACCAGATGACGCGCGCCCCGGCGATAGGCGACGGCGCCGGCGAAGGTCAGGAACACCAGATTGCGGCCCGGCACGAACGTGGTCGGCAGGCCGGTCTCGCCGGTTTCGATCGCGACCTCGCGGGTCAACGCGGTCTCGCTGATGGTATTCAGAATGCCGAGGTCGAGGACGTGGTCGGGGCCGAGCCGCGCGGCCCAGGCGGGGAACTGGCCGCGCAAGCGATCGATGATCTGGCCCCGGCAGGCCAACTCGACGATGTGGCGCTGTCCATAGTCGAACCCGATGGTTTCGACCGCCGCGAATCGATCGAGCGCCCAGGCCAGGCAGACGGTGCTGTCTTGGCCCCCGGAAAACAGAACCAGCGCCGTTTCGGTCATGGATTTGGTCCGACATGCCAATGCCCCGGGGCACGCCCATCGTGGGTGCTGTCCGCGGCCAGGATCGGTATGGTAACCTGTTTGATGGGCCGAGGCGCAACACCGGCACGGAGGCACGAGAGGGAGCCGAACATGACCGCATCAGGGTCGCGGATGAGCCGGCGCCGATTCTTGGGCGGGACGGTGGCCGGAGCGGCCGCCGTCGCGGCGCCATATGTCAAGACCAGCCATTCGGCGGGCCGGCTGTCGGTGGGCCTCTGGGACCATTGGGTGCCCGGCGCCAACGAGGCGATGGAGAAAATCTGCCTCGATTGGGGCGCGGCCAACAATGTCGAGATCACGCTCGATTTCATCACCTCGATCGGCAACAAGCTGTTGCTGACCGCGCAGGCGGAATCACGCGCCGAGACTGGCCACGACGTCTATTCGGTGCCGTTGTGGATGCCGTCGATCTTTCGCGACAGCCTGGAGCCGGTGGACGATCTGGTGGCCGAGATCGTGAGCCGGCACGGACCCCTGGTCGGCGTTGCCGACTACATGGCCAAGTTTGACGGGAGCTGGCGCGCGGTGCCGGCGCCGACCGGTTCCCTGACCCTGGCCATGGTCTCGCGGCTCGACTTTTATCGCGAGCATGCCGGCATCGATCTTCAGACCATCTTTCCCGCCGGCGAGCGTGATCCGGCGTTGGTCGCGACCTGGACCTACGATCGGTTTCTGGACGCGGCCGGCAAGCTTCACGGTGCTGGCTTTTCGTTCGGCGCGCCGATCGCCCCAGGCGCCGACTCCCAGGGCTGGCTTGGCCAGGTGTTCAACGCCTTCGGTGCGGTCCTGGTCGATGCCGGTGGGGAAATCGCGGTCGATTCCGACGAGACCCGCGCGGTTCTCGATTATCTCGCGCGTCTCACTGGTTTCATGCCGGAAGCGATCTATGCCTGGGACGACGCCAGCAACAATCGTTGGCTGATCTCGGGCCAGGGCTCGACGATCATCAACCCGCCCAGCGCCTGGGCCGTGGCGCGGCGCGACGCGCCCGAGGTCGCGGCCCAGGTCTGGCATCACGACGTGCCGAAGGGGCCGGCGGGCCGGTTTCGGACCAGTGTGCCGTTCTTCTGGGGCATGTGGAAGTTCGGGCAGAACAAGGGCGCGGCCCGGGCGCTGCTGGTCGATCTCAACGAGCGCGCGGTGGTCGAGACCATGCTCCGCGCCAGCCAGGGGTTCGACGTGCCGCTCACGGTCTCGTTCCGGGACAGCGACGTCTGGGAGACCGCAACGCCGCCGGCGGGGGTGTTGCACAACTATCCGGTTCGCGGCGACGAGCAGGTGATCGTCGCTGGCTATCCGGCGCCGCCGGCGATCGCCTCGCAGATTTTCACCCAGGCGATCATGGCCGATCTGGTGGCCCGGGTCACCGCGGACGGCGAGGCGTTCGATGACGCCATCGGCTGGGCGGGCGACGAGCTCGCGGGGTTCATGCGCGGCTAGGCCTGGCCGCGGGACCGAGCCATGGTGGCGATAACCGCTACCGATGCCGGCACCGGAGGCGGGAGCCTGCGGCGTCTGCTGCGCCGTCGCTCCACCATCGCGGTCCTGATGTGCGTGCCGCTGCTGGCGGTGGTCCTGGGCCTGGTCGCCTATCCCGCCGTCTATTCCTTGTTCCTGTCGATGTTGAACAAGGCCGAGACCAAGTTCGTGGGTCTCGACAATTTCCTGTTCCTGTTCAAGCGCGAAACGTTCTGGATGGTGGTCCGCCAGTCGATCCTGTTCGCCCTGGTCGCGGTCCTGTTCAAGGCCCTGATCGGATTCATCGCCGCCCACACCATCAACACCATTCCCGCCAAGGGCCAGCGCAAGTGGCGAGGCATGATGATGGTGCCCTGGGTGATTCCGGCCGCGTTGAGCACCCTGGGCTGGTGGTGGCTGTTCGAGCCCACCTATTCGGCCATCAACTGGCTGCTCGCCGAGTTCGCGATCCCGGCGGTGCCCTGGTTGAGCCAGACCTTCTGGGCACGGTTCTCGGTGATCGTGGTCAATGTCTGGTTCGGCGCGCCGTTCTTCCTGATCATGTATCTGGCGGCTCTCAAGTCGATTCCGGAGGAACTTTACGAGGCGGCCGCGATCGACGGCGCCAACGCCTGGCAGCGGCTGGTGTTCGTGACCCTGCCGATGATGCGCAACATCATCGCGATCACGGTTCTGTTCTCGATCATCGTAACCTTCGCCAATTTCGATATCGTCCGCGTGCTCACCCAGGGCGGGCCGCGCAACAGCACCCATCTGTTCGCGACCTACGCGTTCCGGCTCGGCATCGAATCGGGCGATATTCCGCTCGGCGCGGCGGTCTCGCTGTTCATGTTCCCGGTGCTCGCGGTGCTCGCGTTCGTGATCCTGCGCAACGTCCGCCGCCGGATCCAGGCGATCTGATGGCGATCGCGGCGGAAGCGCGCGCCGCGGGGCGGTGGCTCGGCCGCACCGCCAGCTTGAGCCGCGACAGGCGCTGGGCGCTGATCGCGTCTTATGCCTGCCTGGTGGTGTTCGCGATCATGTTCCTGTTCCCGCCCTACTACATGCTGGTCACCTCGCTCAAGACCAATGCCGAGATCGCGGCGCTCACCACCAACCCCTGGATCATCGAGCAGGGCATAACGTTCGAGCATTACTGGGGCCTGCTCGCGGAATCGAGCTTCCCGATCTACTTCAAGAACACCGTCATCGTCGCGGTGCTGGTGGTGGCGATCACCATGGTGATCAGCGTGCTCGCGGCCTATGCGTTGTCGCGGCTCAAGTTCTGGGGCTCCGGGGTGTTGGCGACCGGCATCTTCCTGACCTATCTGGTTCCCGATTCGCTGCTGTTCATTCCACTGTTCAAGGTCGTCGGCTCGCTCGGCCTGCTCAACTCGTACTGGGCGCTGGTGCTGGTCTATCCGACCCTGACCGTGCCGTTCTGCACCTGGATCATGATCGGCTATTTCGCCTCGATTCCGAAGGAGCTGGACGAAGCGGCCTTGATCGACGGCGCCAATCACATGCAGATGCTGTGGCGGGTGTTCATCCCGGTGGCGCTGCCCGGTCTGGTCGCGGCCGCGATTTTCGCCTTCACGGTCTCCTGGGCCGCGTTCATCTACCCGATGGCCTATCTCTACAGCGACGATCAGTTGGTGCTCACGGTGGGGACGGTGACCACCTTGATCCGGGGCGACGTATTCCATTGGGGCGGTCTGATGTCCGGCGCCCTGCTCGCGGCGGCGCCGCCGGTGATCCTTTATGCGTTTCTGATGGACTACTACATCGCCGGCCTGACCAGCGGCGCGACCAAGGGATAGCCGGCCATGGCTGGCGTGGTGCTCGAGCAAATCTCCAAGACCTTCGACTCCACCGAGGCGGTGCGCGGCATCGACCTCGAGATCTCCGAGGGCGAGTTCGTGGTCCTGGTCGGGCCATCGGGCTGCGGCAAGAGCACCACCTTGCGCATGGTGGCCGGGCTCGAGGAGATCACCGCGGGGCGCATCCTGATCGGCGACCAGGTGGTCAACGACGTCCCGCCCAAGGACCGCAACATCGCCATGGTGTTCCAGAACTACGCGCTCTACCCCCATATGAGCGTATTCGACAACATGGGGTTCGGGCTCAAGCTCCGCAAACTGGACAAGCAGGAGATTCGGCGGCGGGTGGCGGCGGCGGCCGAGATATTGGGAATCGGCGAGTTGCTCGATCGCAAACCCCGCCAGCTCTCCGGCGGCCAACGCCAGCGCGTCGCCATGGGCCGGGCCATTGTCCGCGACCCGCAGGTGTTCCTGTTCGATGAGCCGTTGAGCAATCTCGACGCCCAGTTGCGCGGACAAATGCGCACCGAGATCAAGAAGCTGCATCAACGGCTCAAGACCACCACTATTTACGTCACCCACGATCAGGTCGAGGCGATGACCCTGGCCGACCGGGTGGTGGTGATGAACGAAGGCGTCATCGAGCAGATCGGCACGCCCCATCAGCTCTACAACAGCCCGCGCACGCGTTTTGTCGCCGGATTCATCGGCGCGCCGGCCATGAACTTCGTTCCCGGGAGGTTGGTTCGGGACGGTGGCGCCCTGGTGGTTCGGCTCGCCGATGAGATCGTCCTGCCGATCGCCGACGGACGCGGCGGGCACTACGACGATCATGTCGGGCGCGAGCTGATTGTCGGGCTCAGGCCCGAGCATATCGGCGATGGCCGTGCCGGCACCGAGGGCGCCGGGGTCGGGTTCCCGGTCACCCTGGACGTGGTCGAACCCTTGGGTGGCGAGACCATGGTCTACTTCACGCTCAGGGGGGTCGAGGTCTGCGCCCGGGTCAAGGCCGACTTGGCCGCCCGCCCGGGCGAAGCCATTACCCTCGTCGCCCAAGTTGCCCACCTGCATCTGATCGACCCGGACAACGACCGGGTCCTGTAGGTCGGGCATCGTCGAGGCTGAGCGGCCATGACAACAGACCGCACCATGACCGCCATGATGCTCGACGCGCCCGGCCAGCCGTTGCGGCGGGTCGAGCGTCCGATTCCCGCACCCGCGCCCGGCCAGGTTCTGGTCGCGGTCACCGCCTGCGGGGTATGCCGCACTGATCTGCATCTGGTGGATGGCGAACTCACCGAGCCCAACCTGCCGATCGTGCCCGGCCACGAGATCGTGGGCAGGGTCGCGGCGCTGGGCGCGGGTGTCGAGCACTTCGCCGTCGGCGCCCGAGTCGGCATCCCCTGGCTCGGCGCCACCTGTGGCGCTTGTGGCTATTGCCGCGGCGGGCGGGAAAACCTGTGCGGGGAAGCCCGCTTCACCGGTTATCAGATCGACGGCGGCTACGCCGATCACGCCTTGGCCGATGAGCGCTACTGTTTTCCCCTGCCCCCCGGTCTCGATGATGCCGAGTCCGCGCCGCTGCTCTGCGCCGGCCTGATCGGATACCGGGCCCTCACCATGGCTGGGCCGGGGACGCGCCTCGGCCTCTATGGCTTCGGCGCCGCCGCTCATATCGTCGCCCAGGTCGCCCGCCATCAGGGCCGCGATGTTTATGCCTTCACCCGCCCCGGCGACCGCGCGGGCCAGGATTTCGCCCGTACCCTCGGCGCGGCCTGGGCGGGGGACTCCGATCAGGCAGCGGGCGAGCCGTTGGATGCCGCGATCATTTTCGCCCCCGTCGGAGCCCTGGTGCCGGCCGCGCTGCGCGCCGTCGCGCCGGGCGGCACG
>CAJWQN010000075.1 GCA_913045505.1 uncultured Rhodospirillaceae bacterium
GGGCCTGCCGGTCAATCTCGGCTTCTTCGGCAAGGGCAACGCGACCACCGCCGGCGCCCTGGAAGAGCAG
This sequence comes from uncultured Rhodospirillaceae bacterium, assembly GCA_913045505.1. Lineage (GTDB taxonomy): Bacteria > Pseudomonadota > Alphaproteobacteria > UBA7887 > UBA7887 > CAJWQN01. Next base: position 71 of record CAJWQN010000075.1, read on the forward strand.
ATTCGGGCCGGCGCCTGCGCTCTCAAATTGCATGAGGATTGGGGCACCACTCCGGCGGCGATCGACCGCTGCCTCGCGGTCGCCGACGCTTACGACGTCCAGGTGCTGATCCATACCGACACCCTGAATGAGTCCGGCTTCGTCGAGAACACCATCTCGGCCTTCAAGGGCCGCACCATTCATGCCTTCCACACGGAAGGCGCCGGTGGCGGCCACGCCCCCGACATCATCAAGCTTTGCGGCGAGGCCAACGTGTTGCCGTCCTCGACCAACCCGACCCGCCCGTTCACGGTCAACACGGTCGACGAGCATCTCGACATGCTGATGGTCTGCCATCATCTGGATTCGAGGATTCCGGAGGACGTGGCGTTCGCCGAGAGCCGGATTCGGCGCGAGACCATCGCCGCCGAGGATATTCTCCACGATCTGGGCGCATTTTCGATCATCGCCTCCGACAGCCAGGCCATGGGCCGGGTCGGCGAGGTGATCATCCGCACCTGGCAGACCGCCGACAAGATGAAGCGCCAACGTGGGCGTCTGGCCGAGGAGGAGGGCGACAACGACAATGTCCGGGTCAAACGCTACGTCGCCAAATACACCGTCAATGCCGCCATCGCCCAAGGCATCGCCGATCACGTCGGCTCGATCGCCCTCGGCAAGCTTGCCGATCTGGTGCTCTGGGCGCCGGCGTTTTTCGGCGTCAAGCCGGACCTGGTGCTCAAATGCGGCACCATCGCCACCGCGCCCATGGGCGATCCCAACGCCTCGATTCCGACGCCTGAGCCGGTCCATTACCGGCCCATGTTCGGCGCCTACGGCCGGGCGCTGGTCGAAAGCTCGGTAAGCTTCGTCAGCCAGGCCGGGCTCGACGCCGGGATCGGCGCTTCATATGGCCTCGCCCGGACCTTGCTTCCGGTCAACGACACCCGCGGCGGCATCGGCAAGGCGAGCATGATCCACAACCAGCTCACCCCGGCGATCGAGGTCGATCCCGAGACTTACGAGGTCAAGGCCGACGGCGCGCTGCTGACCTGCGAGCCGGCCGAGGTGCTGGCGCTTGCGCAACGCTATTTCCTGTTCTGATGCGCCGTGCCACCAAAGTCATCGCCGCCGGCGACTGGCCACGGGCCGAGGCGCGCCGCACGGTCACCCTGGATTTCGATTCGCGCCATCGCCGCCGGTTGCGCCTGACCGCCGACGACGGCGAGGCGGTTCTGCTCGATCTTCCCGAGGCCGCGGTGCTCCGCGAGGGCGATGGCCTCGAGATCGAGGGCAGTGGTTGGATCGAGGTTCGCGCCGCGCCGGAGTCCCTGCTCGACATCACTTGCGCCGACCCCCGAGCATTGGTCCGGGTCGCCTGGCATCTGGGCAACCGCCATTTGCCGACCCAGATTCTGGAGGGCCGTCTGCGCATTCGCGACGATCACGTCATGGCGGCGATGCTCACCGGGCTGGGCGCAAGGGTCGAATCGGTTACCGCGCCGTTCGACCCGGAATCGGGTGCCTACCAGCATGAACATGGCGATGGCCGAGACCCCGAATAGGGCCGCGCTCTACCGGCTGATGGCCTGGCTGTCGCCGGCCTATCCCACCGGCGCCTACAGCTACAGTCACGGCATCGAATGGGCGGTCGAAGCGGGCCGAATCACCGATCGCGACAGCCTGCGCGGTTGGATCGCAGCGATCCTGTCGCGCGGCACGGGCCGGGTCGACGGGGCCTTGCTGGCCGCCGCCCATCGCGCCGTGTCCGCCGAGGACGCGGCGGGGCTCGACGACATTTGCGATTTTTCGGCCGCCTTTCGCTCCAGCGCCGAGACCGCGCTGGAGACCCTGGCCCAGGGCTCGGCGTTCCTGGCTGTTACACGTGAAACATGGCCTCATCCGGTGATCGACCGGCTGGCCGCGCGCGCGGAGAATGGGGTCGGCGTCGCCCATCCGGTCGCGGTCGGCGCCGCCTGCGCCGGCCATGGCCTGGCGCTCGACGAATCCGTGGCCGCCTATCTGCAGGCCTTCGCCGCCAATCTGATATCGGCCGGGATGCGCCTGGTTCCGCTCGGCCAGACCGACGGTCAGCGTGTCATCGCCGTCCTGGAGCCGGTGGTCGCCGAGGCCACGTCTCGTGCCCTCAAGACGCCCCTCGAGGATCTCGGCACGGCGGTGCCGATGGTCGATCTCTCGACCATGCATCATGAGACCCAACGCACCCGGTTGTTCCGATCATGACCGCGCCCTTTCACGGGCCGGTGCGAATCGGCGTCGGCGGCCCGGTCGGATCCGGCAAGACCGCCTTGTGCGACGCCCTGTGCAAGCGGCTCCGCGACCGGCTCGAGATCGCGGTCGTCACCAACGACATCTACACCAAGGAAGACGCCGAGTTCCTGGCCCGCTCCGGAGCCCTGGCCGCCGACCGCATTGTGGGCGTCGAGACGGGGGGGTGCCCGCACACCGCGATCCGCGAGGACGCCTCGATCAATCTGGCGGCGGTCGCGGACCTGTGCCGGACCTTCACCGATCTGGACATGGTGATCATCGAATCCGGCGGCGACAACCTGGCCGCCACCTTCTCCCCGGAACTGGCCGACATCACCGTCTACGTGATCGATGTCGCCGCCGGCGACAAGATTCCGCGCAAGGGCGGCCCCGGCATCACCCGCTCCGACCTGCTGGTGATCAACAAGATCGACCTCGCCCCCCATGTCGGCGCCGACCTCGGGGTGATGGACCGCGATGCCCGGCGCATGCGTGGCGATCGCCCGTTCCTGTTCACCGACCTGAAGGCCGGCCGGGGCATCGACGAGATCGCCGATTTCGTCCTTCGCATGAGCGGACTCGACGCGGGCGCGACCCAGAAATAGTCGAAATCGCATGGTTTTGTGACTGCCGTCACAGGTGCGCGGCGGCACCCGTGACCGCCGTCACATGAATCCGCCGCGGCCCCCGGCATGCTCATCCCAGGTCAAGAACGGGAGCAGAGCCATGCAGCAGGAAGCTTACAGAGAAGTCACCCCCCAGGAATTCGCGACGCTCGTCGGATGCACCGATTTGGTCGGCGGCTATTGCCTGAACGTCACCGAGCACAGCGGCGTCAAGGCCACCTATCACGACCGCTCGGTCTCGGAATGGGTCGCGTTCAGCCACGTGATGCCCGGTGGCGATGCCCACTATTTCGTCTCCGACGAGGCCATGGACCGGGTCCACAGCTTCGAGGACTGGCGCCACGAGCTTTATGAAGAGAGAGCCGCCTGAACCCGTGCGGGTGGTCGGTTTCGGATCGGACGGACGCGGCGGACATCTCCGCCGCCGGTTCGCCCGGCCATGAGTCGACGCCGGTTTCCATTGAATCGCCGCGCCCGACTTGACCTCGCCCCCGACGACCCCAAATAGATAAGTAATCTGGCCAGAGAGTGCAGAATAGCTGCACTGCGCCCCTAGGGACTGCCCCCCAACCCGTCCCCTAGGGGCGCTTCTCGTTCCAGGGCGCGCGATCCACCCGGCACCTCGTTGCCGCCGCCACCGCTCCAGTATCCGGAGACTCCGGTGCGTATGCTCTTGCGATGAGCGCGTCGCAGTTCAGGAAATGGCCTTGCGAAGCGCCGTTGCACCTTCGCCCGCCGGAACGGCGGTACCGGCATCACCGCCACCCAGCCCTCCCTCTTCCCCTGGTTGGAGGGGGCTGGAAATCCCGCGCCGTGTTCACTGAAGAGGGTGGCGCCAGCGGAGTCCGGGAAACCGGCTGAAACCGCGGTCCGTGGTGATCCATTCGCAGCCGTTCTCGATGGCCAGGGCGGCCAGAAACGCATCCGCCACCAGATTGCCGTTGGCGCCGCCTTCGCGGCACAGCCGGTCGAAGAGGGTCCAATGGCGAGGTCCCGGCGTCACCCGCACGCAGGTCTCCGGAGCGATCAGTTGGCTGGCGAACGCGAGCGCGTCGGCAAGTGGGCTCGGTTCGCGAAAGACCCGTGGATGGGTGACGACTCCGATGAAACCGCCGAGCACGATGTCGGACACGGCGAACGCCGTGCCGGAGTTGATCATATCCTCCATCCAGATCCGATAATCGGCATGGTTCGTGGTCTCGGCCCGGTGGGCATGGACCAAGACATTGACGTCGCAGAGGATCATCGATCGCGATTCATCAGACCGAGCAGGGCCGCGCCGTCGTCGAGATCGACGCCGGGAAGCGTACCGGTTCCACGAACCGTTTTCAGCTTGATCCGCTCGCTCGGCCGGGGCCGCCACCGGCGCGCCAAAACCTCGCGCAGCGTATCCTCGATCAGACCGGTCAGGGTCCGATTGGTTTCGGCGGCATGCTTCTTGGCCTCGGCCAGAAGCCCGTCATCCAGGCGGACGGTGGTTCTCATATGTCTAGACATATTATATTAACATCAATATGTCTATTTTCACAAACGTTTGAGATATGGTGCGTCACAGGCGATAGTCGCGATCGGCACGAGCGGGTATTGAGCGTCGGCATGAGCAGGTATTGAGCGAATGACGCACGAGCGGCAATACGTTTTCGGGTTCGGTTCGCTGGTCGATGTGGCGGCCTTGGCCCGGTTCCTGGGCCGGGCGCCGTTCGCGGCATCCGAATTCATCCGCTGCGGCCTGTGCGACCATCGCCGGGCCTGGAATATCGCCCGCGACAACCGCCGGGACTTTCCGGGCCGGCCCCATTACATCTGTGCCGAGACCGGGGCGCGGCCGGCGGTGTTCGTGACCGTGGTCAATATCCGCCCCCATCGCGGCCATGTGGTCAACGGCGTCGCGTTCGCGGTCACCCCGCTCGAGTTGGCCCGGCTCGACCGCCGCGAAGCGGTTTATGATCGCATCTCGGTCACCGGAGCCATGGACGTGACTTTGTCCGGGCCGGTCTGGGCCTATCGGGGGAAGGCGGCGAGCGAATCCTGCTATTCCGAGGGCCAGGCGGCCGGCACGGCGGTGATCAGCCGCGATTACCACGATCGCGTTGCCGCCGCCTTCACGAGCCACGGCGCCGATTATTGGGATGCCTATCAGGCATCCACCGATCCGCCCGCGGTGCCGTTGCGGGAGCTTCGGCGGGTCACGGTGGCGATGCCGTCAGCGGCGGGCTGAGAAGAACTCTTTCAGCAGGTCGCCGGCTCGGTCCGCGTCGATGCCGCCATAGACCTCCGGGCGGTGGTGGCAGGTCGGTTGGGCGAACAGGCGCGGGCCGTGCTCGACGCCGCCGCCCTTGGGGTCGGGAGCGCCGAAATAGAGCCGGGATATGCGGGCGAAGGAAATCGCCTGGGCGCACATCGGGCAGGGCTCCAAGGTGACGTAGAGGTCGCACCCGGCGAGCCGCGGGCTGGCCCGGGCCCGCGCCGCCGCCCGAATCGCCCGTATCTCGGCATGGGCGGTGGGGTCGGCCTCGGCCTCGGTGGCGTTGGCCGCGGCGGCCAGCACCCGGCCGCTGGCGCGGTCCACCACCACCGCGCCGACCGGCACCTCGCCCCGAGCCGCCGCCGCCCGCGCTTGTCCCAGCGCCCGCTCCATGAACCCCGGCTCAGCCATGGCACCACCCTGGCGCCGGCGCCCATCGGGGTCAAGCCGGCGGGTTCGGTTGCGGTGCTCCGACGGGCGCCCTATTTTCGAGAGCGATGAACGCGCGTCCGCGACAGCCCGTGATCGGCGTCACCCTCGACAATGAGCCGGCGGGCGGCTACTCGAAATTTCCCTGGTACGCGCTGCGCCAAAACTACACGGCCGCCCTGGCCGCCACCGGCGCGCTCGCGGTCGCCTTGCCCCATGAAGTCGCGGCCGCGGACTCCTATCTCGATCTGATCGACGGCCTGATGATCACCGGCGGCGCGTTCGATGTCGACCCGGCGCTGTTCGGTGACGCCAGCCGTCACCGGACCGTCAGCACCAAGGACCGGCGGACCGGGTTCGAGACCGCGATCACCGGCGGCGCCATCGCCCGCGACAAGCCGGTGCTCGGCATCTGCGGCGGCGCCCAATTGCTCAACGTGGTCCTCGGCGGCAGCCTGATCCAGCACATCCCGGATGCGGTGTCCGATGGACTCGCCCATGAACAGCCAAATCCGCGCGATCAACCGGGCCACGGGGTCGCCATCACCCCGGGCACCCTGCTGCACCGGATCGTCGGGGTCGAACGGCTGGAGGTCAACAGCGCCCATCACCAGGCGGTGCGGACGCCCGCGCCCCGGAGCGTGGTCAACGCGGTCGCCGCCGACGGTGTGATCGAGGGCATCGAGGCACGGTCGCACCGGTTTTGCTTGGGCGTGCAATGGCATCCCGAATTCGTGCTCTCGGAGGGGGATGGCAAGATCTTCGGCGCCTTCGTGGCGGCGTGCCGGACATGACGGATCGGGCGGTGAATGATCCGGCGCCCGAGCGGATCGCCAAGCGCATCGCCCGCGCCGGTCTGTGCTCCCGGCGCGAAGCCGAACGCTGGATCGCCGCCGGCCGGGTCGCGCTCGATGGCCGGATCCTGACCAGCCCGGCGGTCACGGTCGGTGAGGATGCCCGGATCAGCATCGACGGCACCCCCCTGCCGGCGCCGAAGACGACCGGGCTGTGGCGCTACCACAAGCCGGTCGGGCTTGTCACCAGTCACCGGGACCCAGAGGGCCGCCCGACCGTGTTCGAGCGCCTGCCGGCGCATTTGCCGCGGCTGATTTCGATCGGGCGCCTCGACATCGGGTCCGAAGGCCTGCTGCTGTTGACCAATGACGGCGCGCTCGCCCGGCGCCTGGAGCTGCCCGCGACCGGCTGGATTCGCCGCTATCGGGCGCGGGTCTACGGCGCGGTGGACGATGGCGCCCTGGCCAAGCTCGCTCGCGGCATCCGGGTCGCGGGCATCGATTACGGGCCGATCGCCGCCGCGCTCGACCGCCGGACCGGGCGCAACGCCTGGCTCACGGTGAGTCTGCGCGAAGGCAAGAACCGCGAGTTGCGCCGGGTGCTGGAGCATCTGGGTCTCGAGGTCAGCCGCTTGGTGAGAATCGCCTACGGCCCGTTCCAGCTCGGCAAGCTGGCGCCGGGCGCGGTCGCCAAGGTTTCCGCCAAGGTGCTCCGCGACCAGCTCGGCCCCGGCGCCCGGGCACCCTCGGCGCGGTGAGGATCGTCGGCGGGGTTTGGCGGGGGCGGCGGCTGGTGGCGCCGGCCGGGCGGGCGGTGCGGCCGACCTCGGATCAGGCGAGAGAGACGCTGTTCAATGTTCTCGAGCACGGGCCGGCGTTCGCCGATTTCGCGCTAGCCGGGGCGAGGGTTATCGATTTGTTCGCGGGCACCGGCGCGCTCGGCCTGGAAGCGCTGTCGCGGGGCGCCGCCGAGGCGATCTTTATCGACGACGCGCCGTCCGCGTTGGAGGCACTTCGCCGCAACATCGCCGCCCTCGACGCGGCCGACCGGGCACGAATGGTCATGCGCGACGCGACCCGCCCCGGCGCCGCGCCGGCCGCCTGTGGGCTGGCCTTGCTCGACCCGCCCTACCGCTCGGGTCTGGCGGCGCCCGCTTTGGTCGGATTGGCGACCGCCGGCTGGTTGGAGTCGGGCACGGTCGCGGTGGTCGAGCTTGCCAAGCGCGAAGCGTTCGAACCGCCGACCGGATTCGCCGTGGCCGGCGACCGCGCCACCGGTGCCGCGCGGCTGGTGTTTCTCAAATGGTCCGGCCCGTGACAGCCCTCAGCGGCGGCCGAACAGGCGCTCGATGTCGGCGAGCTTGAGCTCGACATAGGTCGGCCGGCCGTGATTGCACTGGCCGGAACGCGGCGTCGCCTCCATCTCGCGGAGCAGGCTGTTCATCTCGGCGGCGTTGAGGCGGCGGCCGGCACGGACGCTGCCGTGGCAGGCCATGGTGCCGCAAATCTCGTCCAAGCGTTCCCGCAGGACCGAGGTCTGGTCGATCTCGGCCAGTTCATCGGCGAGGTCGCGCACCAGGCCCTGGACGTCGACCGACCCGAGCAGCGCCGGAACCTCGCGGACCAGGATCGCGCCGGCGCCGAACGGCTCTATCACGAGGCCGAGTTCGGCCAATTGGTCGGCCCGCGCCGCCAGCCGCTCGGCGCCGGAAGCGTCGAGTTCGACCACTTCCGGAATCAGCATCATCTGCCGGGCGACGCCGGCGGCGGCCAGCGCGCTCTTCATCCGCTCATAGACCAGCCGCTCATGGGCGGCGTGCTGATCGACGATGACCAGACCGTCGCGGGTCTGGGCGATCACGTAGCTGTCGTGAAGCTGGCCGCGGGCGGCGCCGAGCGGAAAGTCCTCGAGGGCATCCACCGGTTCGCCATCCTTACCGGCTTCGGGCGCCGCCGGCGGCGCCAGCGGCGCCTGATAGGCGACGGCGGCCTCGGCCAGCTCCGATGCCGGGTGGTGGCGACCGATGGCGGCAACGGGTGGCGCGAACAAGCCCGGCGGCGCCGGCCGGGCGGCGCCCAGCGCGGCGGCGGCGATGGTGGTCGCGGTCCGGTGGCCGGCGCCGTCCAAGGCGTGGCGCAGGGCGCCGACGATCAGGCCGCGCACCGATCCGGGCTCGCGAAACCGGACTTCGGCCTTGGCGGGGTGGACGTTGACGTCGACCGCGTCGGGGGCCAGTTCCAGGAACAGGGCGATCAGTGGATGGCGGTGGCGGGCGATCAGATCCTGATAGGCGCCGCGCACCGCGCCGTAGATCAGTTTGTCGCGCACCGGCCGGCCGTTGACGAACAGGAACTGAAGGCGGGCATTGCCCCGGTCGAGGGTCGGCAAGCCGGCATAACCGGTCAGGCGGATTCCGTCGCGGGCGGTGTCGATGGCGAGGGCGTTGTCGGCGAAATCGCGGCCCATCACCGCTTTCAGGCGGGCGAGCCGGGACTCCATCAGCTCGCCCTGGGTCGTGTCGAGTCGGATCGTCGCCCGTCCGTCGGTGACCAGGCTGAAGCCGATGTCGGGACGGGCCATGGCCAATTGGTTGATCACATCCGCGGCGGCCATGGCTTCGGCACGGGCGCTTTTCATGAATTTGAGCCGCGCCGGGGTGGCGTAGAACAGATCCCTGACCTCGACCCGGGTGCCGGGCCCGAGCGCGGCCGGGGCCGGATCACCAACCTTGCCGGCGGCGACCGAAAGGCGCCAGGCCTGATCGGCGCCCCGGGCGCGGCTGGTGAGGCTGAGCCGGCTGACCGCCCCGATCGACGGCAGCGCCTCGCCCCGAAAGCCCAGACATCTGATGTTGCCCAAATCGTCGTCCGGCAGCTTGGAGGTGACGTGGCGGGTGACGGCAAGGGCGAGTTCGTCCCGGCTCATGCCATGACCGTCGTCAACCACCGCGATCAGAGACCGGCCACCGTCGCCGAGCACGGCCTCGATGCGCCCGGCGCCGGCATCGATCGCGTTCTCCACCAGCTCCTTGAGCGCCGCCGCCGGCCGCTCGATCACCTCGCCGGCGGCGATGCGATTGACCAGATGCTCGGGCAGGAGGCGGAGCGCCATCATCCTGGCCCGATCGCCGTTTCCGCCAAGTAGCGGCGGGCCAGAGCCTTGCCGTCCTCGACCGCCGGCTGGTCGAAGGCATCGATGCCGAGCAGAGTGGCGGCGATGATCGTCTCGAGCATGAAATGCATCAGCAACGCGCCCAACGTTTCCGCGTCGAGTTTCGAAATCGCGATCACGCGCACCGGCCGGCCCCGGCGGGCCAGGGTCTCGGCGGTGGCGCGTTGCATGGCATCGAGCAGATCGCCCATCCGGCGGCCATGCAAATAGGCGAGTGAATCGTCGTCGGCCAGGGCGGGGGAAACCTTGCGCCCGGACCCGGCCACGTCCAGGGTCACCAACGTGAACATCTTATCCTCGGGGCCATCCAGATAAAGCTGGAGTTGGCTATGCTGATCGACCGTGCCGAGGGCCCGGATCGGGGTGGTGCCGGCGCCACCCTTGCCGAGGGATTCGGCCCATAATTGCCGGTACCAGAAGCCGAACGGTCCGAGCCGGTCGCAATAGGGCATCAGCACGGTGATGCCGATGCCCCGTTCCCGGTTGAGCGCCACCGCCAGCGCGGCGCCGCGGGCGGGCTCGGAGTCGGCGGGCTCGGTGGCGCCGAGGGTGGCGTCGAGCACCTGGCCGGCGCCGGCGCGGAGTGCCTCGGCATCGACGCCGGCAAGCAGCGCCGGCAGCAGACCGACCAGGGACAGGACCGAAAACCGGCCGCCGATGTCCGGATCATGGTCGAGCACGCGCAGCGACCAGCGCCGGGCGAGCCGGCGCAGCGGATTATCGCCGGGCTCGGTGATCAGCACGAATCGCTGGGCCACGCCCTCGGCGCCGAGCACGTCATGAACCGCTTCCAGGCAAACCAGAAACTGGGTGAGGGTCTCGCCGGTGCCCCCCGATTTGCTGATCACCACGAATCCAGCCTTGGCCAGATCAAGCCCATCGAGCAACTGGCGAAAGGTGTCGGGATCGATGTTGTCGATGAAGTGGAGCCGGGGCCGCGGCCGGGGACCGAACGGATTTTCGGCCAACGCGGCCAGGGTCTGGCCGCCCAGACTGGAGCCGCCGGTCCCGAGCACCACCACGGTCTCGTACGCCGCCCGCATCGCCGCCGCCACCGGCCGCAAAGTGTCGAGATCTTCGCGCGCCGCGGGCAGGCGCAGCAGCGGCAGCGTGCCGTCGTCGTGCCAGGTCCGCAGACGTTCCAGCGCTCCGGCGGCGCGCTCCAGACTATTCTCGAAGGCGCCCTGGCTCAGGCCGCCGGCGCCAATTCCATCGGCCAGGCAGAACCGGATGTCATGGCGGTAAAGCAAGCGGCGCGGCTCAATCGAGCCCGGTCGGCGTCACCCCTTGGGGATCCCCGACCACGACCACGGTGAGTGCTTCCGGGGCGATCATGCGGCGGGCGACTCGGCGAATGTCGTCAAGGGTCACGGCCTCGATCAAACGGTTGCGCCGGTCGAGATAGTCGATGCCGAGATCGGCGAGCTGCATGCCCATCAGACGGCCGGCAACCTCGCGGTTGCTGTCGAGGCGGAGCGGAAAGGAGCCGGTGATATAGGTCTTGGCGTCGGCCAGTTCGGTCCTGGTCACGCCCCCGTCGCGCAGCCGCGTCAATTCGGCCCGGATCAGCTCCAACGACTCGGCGACCCGGGCATTCTCGGTGGCGACCCCGCCCGCGAACACCGCGCTGCTAACGAGCGGAATCAGATAGCTGTAGACGCCGTAGGCCA
>CAJWQN010000076.1 GCA_913045505.1 uncultured Rhodospirillaceae bacterium
GGGCCGGGAGGGAACCCCGCGTCCCCCGCCGCCGCCAAACCGTGGAAACGAATAGAGGCGACACGACCGCCGCCCCCGGATCGACTTGGGTCCGCCCTAGCCGGCGATACGCGCCGCGAATTCCGGGCGCACCAGCTTGGCGCCATAGAGAACATCCAGGTCCCAGGAGTCCTGCTTGTTCTGGCGGATCACCTCGAGCCTGAGGGTCAGACCGGTTTGCGGATCGACCACCGACTGCATGGCGTTGCCGCCCCGGAGATCTGCGGCCACGGATCGCTCCAGCGGCCGGGTCACGAAGGCGATCGCGTTGCGCTGGAAGGCCAGGTTGACCACATGGGTGGCCTTGACCGTGACCGCGTCGTTGGCGGACGCGATCTGGGTCAGCGGCGGATCGATGGTCACCGCCTTGGCGGTGCCGGACGCGATCGCCGACACGGTCGCCTGGACCACATAGGTCTGGGTGTCGCCGGCGACGGTGAAGATATCGCCGACCAGCAGATTGCCGGTCGCGCCGGCCGATTTGAGATCGACCGAGGAGGCCCCGGCGGCGGTGGCGGAGCCCACCACCAGCCCGGTCGCCTGGATCGAGCCGGCGGTGTGAGTGGTCACGTTCTGGCTCATGAAGTGGTCGAAGCCGAGTTTGCGACCGATCTCGCCGTTGATCGGCACGTTGCGATCGCCGGCCACCGAGATGTCGGCGTAGGCGGCGAGCTGAAGCGCCTGGGCCTCGGCATCCGGGTCCATGACGATCCGCCAGCGCCCGTCATTGGGTGCCAACTGGTTGTTCAGCGTCTTGCGGGCATCGGTGGTCGTGGTGACGGTCGAGAACGGCACCGTTCCGGCCGTGCCGACAAAGCCGTAGATGCCGGTGTACTGGCTGTGGATGTGGTCGTCGATATCGTTGGCCAGCGCCTTCACCGCCTCTTCCATCTGGCCGGGCACGAAATGCTGGTTGCGATCGACCTCCATCATCTCCCGGTCGGTCAGGAAGAAATCGGTGTGGCGGTGCTGGGCCATGGGCACCTGCACCAGGCCGGGGGTGTTGGCCTGGGCCGAGGCATGGACCGGGCCTGGGGTCACGTCGGCCACGGTCTGGGCCTTCGAGATCGGAATATCGATCGTCGCCCCGGGTCGGGCCGCTTCCTCGGAAAAGTCGATGTTGACGAGCCGCGGCATGACCGCGTTTTCGCGCAGCAGCATCAGGTTGCGGGCCAGGATCTTGTCGAGAATGTTGGTCAGGGTATTGCTTGCCATGGGTCACCTCTTGGCGTCACGTGCTTGGATGAGAAACAAGCGCTGAAGCCCCGAGGCACTGCCCGGGCTCAACGGCGGCCGTCGCTAACGGCCACTGCTGGGGCGGATCACGGCGTGCGTCGGCACGCCTTCAGTCTAGAGGTTTGGGGGAAATGGGGCCGACGATTAGGGCGCTATTGGTCCGCGACCTGGGTCTTGCCGGCGGCGATGTCGTCGAGGTGCAAACCCATGTCGGCGCGGCTGATCAGCTTGACGCCGGCGCCGATATCGGCCGCCGGGCTGCCCGGGCTGCCGGCGCCCCGATTGCCCTCGAACAGGAACGGCGCGGCCTTGGCAAGATCGGCGATCCACTCGCTCACGGTCAAGGGCTCCCCGGTGGCGCCGCTCAAGATCGGCTGATCGCCGTCGAGGGCGGTCGGTTGGCCGTCGAGGAACCGCCAGATGCCGCGACCCCGGTTCAATACGTCGTCGATCGCCGCGGCCCGGACCCCGGCCTGGATCGAGGCTTCGCGAAGCGCCGATTCGACCGAAATGTCGGCGAGCCGATTTTGCAACGCCGTGCGCTCATCTTCGAGTTCGCTGTTGCGTTCCAGCATCGAGCGTGCCTGATCCGGGTCGAGATCGGCAAATCGCCCGACCTCGGCGCGCAATGCCTCGGCGGTCTGATTGGCCTTGCGGCGCTTGTCTCTTTCGCCGTCGAGGGCGCTTTTCAGCGCCGCGGTCGCCGGATGGGTCTCGATTCCCGCGATATCGAGGACGAACAGCCCGTCGATCTCGGTATACGAATCGCGAAGCGCCTCCGGCACCTCGTCGAGTGAGTCCACTATCGCTTTCACTGTCATGTCATGCTCCAAGGCCTGTGGCCGTTCTCGGGTTTGGTGCCGCCGGATCGCGGGTTTGGAATCTGGGGGCGGTCAGACGACTTGGGCGACTTGGTCGACATAGTCGCGACCGCGCTTGGCCAGGGCCACGGCGAGTGAATCGCCGAGCACGGTGACCTGGCCGTCGATGATCTTGTGGGCGATGTCCGCCGCCGAGCCGAGCAGGTCGGGCCGGGTCTTCCAGGGCTTGCCGTCGACCTTGCCGTCATCGACCTGGAAGGTCTCGTCCAGCGGCGCGCGGGTGACAAAGCCGGCGTAATAGTCATCGCCGTCCACGACCCTCCAGCCGAAATCGCAGCCGGCCATCACCAGGTCGCGAAAGCCCATGTACTGGGCCAGCGCGAGCGCCCGATTGCCGACCGTGAAGCCGCCGCACATCACGTCGGCGCAACCGAACAGGGCGTCGTAGACCGCCATCTCGGGCTTGGCGGCGACGCACACCGGCGAGAACTCGCACCCGTCATCGGTCGACAGTTCGAACTGTCCGGCGACGATCGCTTTCTGTTGGTCGGTCAGATCGATGACGAAGCCCGGCGCCATCTCGTGGCGGACATAGCCGCAGGCCGAGTGATAGACCCTGACCTCGGCGCCGGCATCGAGCAGATGATCGAACAGCGCCGGATGGCACGAACTCGCCAAGCAGTAGATCACACCGTCATGAACCGGCGTCTTCGCGACCTGCTGCGCGCCGGGATCCATGCTGGCCGAGTAACGCACCGCGATTCCCTTGCCCAGCAGATACGTGATCGCCTCCTTGATCCCGAAGACGGTGTAGCCGCGCCTGACGTAGTTCCGCACCTGGCGCATCACGCCGGGCTTCTGGATCGACGGCCCCAGCCCGCAGATCACCGCGCCCGGCTCGCCGCCATGGCAATCCTTCTCGACCATCTCGAGCCCGCGCGCCGCCGCCGATTCCAGATGCATCCCCAACATCGGCCAGTTGGGATTCGAAAATTCGACCGTATGGCTCAAGGGCGGCACTCCAAATGACAAGGGCGGAAAAATGGCCGCGCGCGGTGATCGGCGCTCGCGGGATCAGTTCTTGATGTTGTCCCGCGGGCCTCGGTCGGGCGCTTCTGTTTTCGCCTTCATCACCCGCGGTTCCGCCTCCCCGTTATCGATATCGGCTTGCCAGTCGTCGAAGGTCATGGCGTCGGGGAGGCGTTCGCCTTGTTTGAGGTTGTGGTAGAGGGCGCGCCGGCCGATGCCGCCTTGCTGCCACGACGCGATCAGGCGGACCATTTCCTCGGCACCCATTGGTGCATCCGTGAAGTCCTTGTTGAGGCTCACCCGGACCCCACCCGACTCGCCGCCGGCCCACCACTGCATCCAGGCGAGGGCGTTGGCGAGCCCGCGGCCGACCGTATCGGCGATGCCGGCGAGCAGGCTCGACTCGCCAGCATGGCGCAGGCGCACCGTGGCCGCCGCTTCGACGCCGGCCTTCTGGTCCTCCAGAAGACGCGCGCCGAGCACCGCCATGTGATGTTCCTTGCGCTCCAGGCGGCGCTCCAGCGCGCCCAGGCCCTGGCCGCGGTATTCCAGGATTCCGGCCTGGGCGCCGGGCTCCAACTGCCAGGCGACGGCGGAGCCGACCGCCATTTCCGGGCCGTCCGCCCCGGCTCCGGCCACGTCGCCGGCCACCCATAAGGTCGGCAGGGCGGTGAAATGGGCGCCGTGCTCGAGATCGGCGCTGGTCCGGTAATGGCTCAGATTGACCCCGGCGAGTCCCAGCACCGGAGATCGTTGAAAGCCGGTCTCGAGCCCACCCGGCCCGATGAACTGGAACGGAATGAAGTCCAACGGAACCCCACGCCGGGTCGGCTGGATCGGCGATCCGACCATCGCCCAGTCCTCGCGCCCGCCGGGCTCACGCCGGCGTTGCCAGAGCTGAACCGTGTAGCGCCCGTCAACCAGCTCCAATACCCGGCGCTGTTCGATGTCCTCGGTCGCGAACGGGTCGTCGGGCTGGACCCGTTCGGCGGTCTCGGCGAGCACCATCATGGTCAATGCCGGGCGGCCGTCATGGACGGTGGTCCGGAAATTGCGGATTGTCTCGGCGGCGTAGCCGACCATGTAGGGCCGGTTCGATCCGGGCGCGACATCGACCAGCACGCCATGGGTGCCAAGCGCGATCACCTCGCGAGCGACCGTTTTCGCGAAGGCGGCGAAGGGCGCGCCCTGCCCGGTCACGTTGTCGAGCCGGGCCTCGAACTCGGCCGTCACTTCGACCATGGGCGGTTTTCGGAACAGTGCCCCGGTGAGTCCGTCCACGGTCCGCGCGGTGGCGTCGAAATAGAGGGCACGTGCCCGATAGCCGTCATATTCCGCCGCCGACTGGCCTTCGAGCATCGGCAAATAGACCGTGCCGGCCGCCTTGACCGCCTGCTCTCCGGCGAGCACGGCACGCAGCCTATTCCATTCCGGAACCCGCAGATCGTAAAGCCTATGCGTATTGTTGACCGACATCACACCCCACTCAGCTTGATGATCCGACGCCCACCCCGGGCGGCGAGCCAATTGAACGCGCCGGCCGCGGCATCCACCTGATCGTCGTGGGCGCCGGCGGGAAACAGCGCGACCTCATCGAGGAACGCCTGGTTCCACGGACCCGCGACCAGTTTGACGTTGCCGGCCTCGGCCGCCGCCGACAAGGGATCGGCCCGGTCCACCTTTGACCCGGTGACCCGGAACCCCCGACAGGCATAGCCGACCAGCACCCGACGGCGATAATGATCGACGGTTGCCTTGCCGGACGAGCCCGGCTCCTGCTCGATGCCGATGGCGACCTCGCGGCCGTCCTCGGCCGCGGTGTTGGCGACCAGCTTCTCGACGCCCAGCGGGCTCAACCGCTCGCGCCGGACATCCTCGATCCAATAGATGCCGTCCAACATGGCCACCCGCGCGCCGGCGGTGTAGTCCGGGTCGGTGCCGGCCTGCTCTTCGGTCGCCGCGAAATCCCAGTACCGCGTCCGCTTGGCTTCGGCAGGTGAAGCACGACCGATCTCGAACCAATGGCGCTTGAACAATCCGCCCTCGCGCGGCGCCGGGCGCTGTTGTAACTGACCTGCGGCAGCGTAGGCGCCAAGCCTTCGTTCCCAATCCTCGAGCACCGAGGAACCGAACCGATCCGGCCAAAGCAGAGCACCGTCGTCTGTGCGCGGGTCCTCGAAGCCTAATGCGGTCACGCATCGCCGATCGGGCTCATAGGCCATCGGCAACATAAGATGCACCCAACCGCCTTGTTCGAGGACATGGCCGGACAAATCGCGCGCGTGGAGCCGCTGCATGATTATCACCTGGCCGGACTTCACCGGGTCGTTGACCCGCGTGGTCATGGTTTCGTCCCACCAAACCAAGGCCGCCTCGCGCTGGGTCCGGCTCAGGGTCTCATGCACATTGTGCGGATCGTCGACCACGACTCGGTCGCCGCGCTCGCCGGTGGCGACACCCCCGACCGAGGTCGCGATTCGGTAGCCGGTCCGGTCGTTCTCGAACCGGGCCTTCTGGTTCTGGTCGTCCAGAAGCCGGAAGACGCCGCCGAAATTGTCCCGGTACCAGGGGCTGGTGATCACCCGCCGAGCCCGTACCGAATCCCGTATGCTCAACGGTGCCGCATAGGACGCCGTCAGCCACCGGGTCCAGGGCGCGTCGATCCACTCCCAGGCCTGCCACAGAACCGAGGCGCACAGGCTCTTCATATGGCCGGGCGGAATGTTGATCAGCAGGCGGGTGATCTGGCCCCGACTGACCGCTTCGAGATGTTCGCAAATGGCATCGATATGCCAGTTGGCCTGAAACCGCCGCGACGGCGGCTCGAGCACGGGCCAGGCTGCCTCGACGAACACCCGAAGCTTACGCCGCGCCTTCTCCCGGGCCACGTCGGCCCTTGTCGGCAGCGGCCTTGTCGAGGAGCGCTTCAAGTTCTTCCAGCTCCTCGGTGCTCAACTTCGACAAGTCCGGTCGCTTGGCCGCGCGGTCGAGCGCCTGGGCCTCGGCCGCCTTGGCCGAGGCCTGCAGGCGCTGGCTGTAGCCGCGCTTTCGGCCCTTGGTTTTCAGGTAGAAGGTGATCGCGGTCAGGTTGCCTTGGCGGACCTTCGCCAGGAGTTCGGTCTCGGCCATATCCAGTTGCTCGTCGGCAAGTTCGCTCACGAGCGATTGGAGCGACTTGTGGCGGGCCACGTAATTCTTGATCGTGTTCGGCGCGCATTCGAGCAGGGTCGCCGCCCCCCGGTAGATACCACCGGCCGAGCGAAGCGCCGTCGCCACGTCCTCGACCTTGAATTTGGGCGATCGCGCCATCACCGAGCCCCCATCTGGACCGGCTCTCGCGAATGCGACCCGGGATTCCTCGACCGCGACCAGCTACCCGCCAAAGCCACCTCGACCGATCATCACGACCCACAAAAATGCCTGTCTCCGCAATGGGACAGGCATTAATCGGCCACCGGGCACGGACCGACGATGACACCTCTTGGTGAGGTATCACGGTTCTAACCTCAGGCCTCCCCGGCCGTCAATCAGACCTCCAATTCACTTTCCAACATGTTGAAAATAAGGAGATTTTCGCTCGCGGCGGCCGCCTGGGCGCCACGCTTGTCCCGGCCTGAATTCAACTCCGCAACGGCGCCGCCGACACCCTTCGGCGAGGTATCACGGTTCTAGCTTGGACCTTCCCCGATCGTCAATCGGTGCGGCGATTTGGTGTCTATCAGCCTGATATGACATCGAGAATCGAACCGGGTACCGGCGCCGTCCCGGGCCGGTCAGGGCCGCTTGAAATGCTTGCTCAACGCCAAGCCTTGGCGCTGATAGGACGACCCGATGTCGGCACCATAGAGCTTGTCCGGAATTTCGGTCAGGCGCTCATAGGACAATCGGCCGACGATCTGGCCATCCTCGATCGCGAACGGCACCTCGTGAGAGCGGACCTCGAGCACCGCCTTTGTGCCCGCCGACGCCGCGTAACCGAATCCGGGATCGAAAAATCCCGCATAGTGAACCCGAAATTCGCCCACCAATGTATCGTATGCCATCATTTCGGCCGCGTAGCCGGGCGGCACCGTGATCGCCTCCTTCGACGCGAGGATATGGAAATCGCCCGGATTGAGGATGATGCCGCCGCTCGGATCGGGACGAATCGGGTCCCAGAATTCGACCGGCTCGTAGAATCCGATCTTGTCGATGTCGATGATCCCGGCATGGCGCTTGGCCTTGTAGCCGATCACCGGCGCGGCGGCCGACCCCATGAGATCGACCGTAATCGCGAGGCCGTTGGCGATATTGGCCTCCGCGGGCTCACGATCGACGAGGCCGACCTGCTTGTGGAGTTCCTTGAGCGCGGTATCGCTCGACAGGGGCGAGCCGCGCTGGAATCTGAGCTGATTCATGCGCGAGGCTTCGCGCACCACCACGCTGAACGCGCGCGGCGAAATCTCGGCATAGAGCGGGCCGCGATAGCCGGGCCGAACCCGGTCGAATTCGGTGGCGTGATCGGTGATCAGTCGGGTGAAGATGTCCAACCGACCGATCGAGCTCTTCGGATTTGCGAAAGCGGAAATCCGACTGGACAGGGCCAGATGCTCGATCAACGGGACGATGTAGACACAATCCTTTTCGAGAATGGCGCCGGCCGCCAGATCGATCTCGCCCATGCTGAGCGCGGCGACCTTGTCCAGAACACGGTGGTCCTTGCCCGGCAAGAAACTTGCCCGCACGCGATAAGCCATCTTGCCCAGGCGCAGATCGATGCTGGCCGGCTGGATTTGACTGTCCTCGACCAAGACCGCGCTCTGAATTTCGCGTGCCTGCAGCAGCGCCCTGATCACCTGCGCGGGCAATATTCCGGTCGTGTGCGCGGGAGACGACGCCTCCCGGTCCTCGGTGAGTGGCAACATGCGTGTCTGGCCGGCCATTGCTCGGCGATCTCCGTCCACCCGTCCCATGGAGCGATCACGCCAACATTTGTTCAGCCGGCGCCACGCCGGGCAAGTGCTTAAATCGGTTATCCCCGCTTTGCACGTTTTTCACAGCGCTGGCGCATCGCCGGCAGCATCTATCTTGGCCGCCACCACAGCCCGTGCAAGTCGCAATACAGCGCAAGCCCGTCACGGAGTTGCTGCTTGGCCCAACCATTTCGTTTGCCGTAAGTGCGGTCGCATGCGCCGAGGGCGGCATTGTCCAGACAAATATCGACCACCGGCGGCACCGCCAAGTCGTGCTCGTTCATGGCCCGCGCCCAAACCACGAAGCGGCGATTGACCCAGGCCTCGTGCCGGCCAAGCGGCCCGCGCATGCCGGGCTGGCGGGGCCGCTCCAGGTTGGTCGTCCGAATCGTCAGCTCGCTGGTCCGGTACATCCAGGCGTCCTTGATCTCGATCGCCGCCGCCACTTGCTCCTGCGCGAGCGCCCCCTTTTCGAGCAGATAGAGGAGCACGTCGCGCTCCCGCTTTCGAAGCGTTTGCTCGGTGGGCCGGTCGCGGCTCGGTCGCGAACGCGGCGCCCGCGCCGCGGCTGACGCCACGGCCAAATCCGACCCGACCGGACGGCGTCGAGGTTTCCGTTTCCGGTGCTTCGCCATCGGCAAGGTCCTCGTCGCGCCTATGGTGTTTCATTTGACGGTCGGATTCGGGCCATCGCATCGGACCGGCGGCCGTAGAGTCGGTCGCCGAGCTGTTCCACCAGCATCCGTTCGGGCCAAGTCAAGCGCGGGTCGGCCGCATCGACCACCAGGATGCGCTCGGCCCGCCAACCCTCGCGCTTGACCGCTTCAGGATCCGGCCGCCGACCGCCCAGACGGTGGAGAGACGATCGCGCCTCCGCCATCATTCGCCCTCCCGTGCCACCACTCGGACCTGATCAACGTCCAGGCCGGCACACCGGGCCGCGCGCAGAATCGCCCCCTGATAGTGCGCCTCGATCCAATCGGCGGCGGCCCGTGACGGGACCGTTACCGGCAGCGTCCGATTGCCGTCGGCGGCCTCAGAGTCCGGATTGGCCGATGAGGCGCCGGCAACGTCGAACACAGCGTTTCGAAACCACCGTTCGCAATTGTGGGCGCCGATCAGCGTGATCAGAAAGCCCCCGATTCGATCGGAGTCATGATCTGTGACGATCATGACCGGACCCCCGGATAGGCCAACGATGCGCCCATGCCATTGGCCTTGATCACGATGTCGCGGGCGTTGCAGGGTCGGTCGTCCAACAGGAAACCGAATCTCGTCCGCCGGGCGCGACCGTCCAGGCATTCGATGGCGGCGTCGATCGGATTGACCGCTTGGCAGGGCTTGGTCTTGAGCCAGGCTTCGACCGGCTCGACCATCGCCGGCGCCGGCGCCGCCCGCCGCAAGTCGATTCGGTGGCGCCGAGATTCGACCGCGGACAGGCTGCGGCCAAGTCGCTTGGCGATAGCGCCGTCGTCCAGGCCGGCCCCGAACAGGCGCCCGAGGCGTTGGTCTTCCTGTCTCGTCCAATGACGGTTGGCGCGCGTTCGGGATCGCGCGGCGACATCGCTCTTGGGGCATTTGGTGATCCGATCCGCGGTTGCGTTCATCGTCTTTCCAGTTCACGGGTATCGCTAGTTCTTTCGCGTCTAAATTGTCGACGCCTGGCACCCGTTCGAGTCGGACCTTGGCAATAGAGTCGTGATCTTCGTCAAGCGGCATCGACGAGTATCCGGGCGATGCGCTCTGGATAAACGTATTTTACGTACGTTGTCAACGCAAAAACATTCTTGACCCTTGCCGGCAGAATCACAGGCTTTCGCGGATGCCTGAAACCTCTCAAGCAGCCCGGTCCTTGAAGCGCCTGCGCCAACGCGCGGGCCTTTCGGTGCGCCAGATGTCGGCGGCCCTCGGCTTTGAAAGCGGCTCGGCCTATCAGCATTACGAGGACCGGTACAAAAAGAAATTTTTGCCGGCCGAACTCGTCCATGAACTGGTCGATATTCTGGTTCCGCGCGGCATCCCACGGGACGATGTCCACAAGCTGGGCGGGCTGACGCCGCCGAACGTGACTGCCAATGACAACGCCGCGGTGAACGTGGGACTGATCAGTTGGGTACGGGCCGGCTCATTGATGGAAGCCGCTGATCCCTACGTTCCGGGCGGAGCGGAGGAAATCATCACCGTCGATTACCACCGCACGTCCCTGATCGCGCTCCGGGTTCACGGCAACAGCATGAACCGGGTCGCGCCCGACGGCAGCATCATCGTCGTCGATTACGAGGATCGGACCCCGATCGAAGGCAGGTTTTACGTCTTCAAGGTCGGCGAGGAGACGACGTTCAAGCGATTCCGCGCGGCGCCGCTCCGGCTCGAGCCCGACAGCCTCGAGCCCGGTCATGATCCAATCTTTCCCGAATCGAACCTTCAAATCGTCGGCCGCGTCGTCCGGGTCGTGACGTCCCTGTAGACGAGGCGTCTTCGCCCATCGCCGTTGCCGTTGCCGCGCCTGCGGCCGGACTCGGCGGCACGGGAATCAGTTCGCGCGCGGGGTGAACGGAAAAAGCAGCATCAATGGTTGATATGTACGTAAAATACGTATAGTCTATTTAGCCTCGGACGCTGGCAACGGGGAATCGAGACCGGTGGCCAAATTCGCACCAAATGCTTCATCGTGAAATTTTGTGATTATCTACAAAAAATGGTATTTTCATGGTCGATAGACTGGCTCGTCTCGACCGGCTCGAAAGGCGCTATGACGGTCCGATCCCCGATGACGCGCTGGCCGGCGGCGCGTTGTGCCATGACATTGCCGACGCCCGATCCCGATTCCGATCCCTGACCGGCCTGGCCCGACGCCAACTCGCCGTCATCCGGAAGCTTCGCGACAACGACGGTGGCGATGTGAAGCGCCGGGTACTGCTCGGCGATCTCCGATTCTATCTCGATCACCGGCGTTATTGGCGGGGCGAGCTGCGGCGTCTGCTGGAGGTGCGATCGGAAACCAACACGACGTCCGGCCAATGGCCGGACGCGGCCGTCGACCCAGCGATCGCGGAGGACGGGCCATGACCCCGATCGAGGCGAATGCGCGCTGGATCGTGAAGTATCTTCGCGATTGGCGGGGTGAGCCGCT
>CAJWQN010000077.1 GCA_913045505.1 uncultured Rhodospirillaceae bacterium
AAATCCGCAATCGGCGGTGACCGAGAGCTTGTCCGGCGCCACGTGCTCCAGGCATTGACGGATGCGCCGGGCCACGTCCGCCGGGGTTTCGAGCCGCCAGTTCTTGACGTCGATCACGCCGGCGGCGATGGCGAAGCGTTCGGACAATGGCGCCAGGCATTCGCGGCCGGCCATTTCCCGATTGGCGAATTCCAGCACCAACTGGTCGCAGTCGAGAGCCTCCAGCGCCGCCATCAGCCGGTCCAATCGCCGGTCCGCGCGCGGCCGCCCGGCATTGTTGCCGAAACAGACATGGACCGCGCGCCAGGCCCCGAGTCCGGTGAGCACCCGGTTGATCACGCCCGCGCCGTCTTCGGGTTCGAGACCGTGGGGCGGGTGGGGCAGCGACGGCTCGTCGAGCTGGACGTAGTCCGCGCCGGCCGCGACGAGGGCCTCGAGCTCGGCCCGGACGATCCCGGTCAGGGCATCGAGCACGGCGGCCGCGCCGACGCCACCGGGCGCGATCGAAGAGGTGAAGGTGAGTGGTCCCGGAATCGCGATCTTGAGCGCCCGGTCGGGGACCAGGCGTTTCAGGGCCTCGAAGTCGGCGACCACGCCCAGGCCCCGAGACACGGAAGGCACCTCCTCGGCGACGAAGGATGGCGCCATGTCGTAGCCGGGAATGCCGAGCTTGCGGCGTGGTGGGGTGCGGGTCAGACCGTCGATGCGGTCGAACATCTCGTAGACGAAGCGCTGGCGGCGCAACTCGCCGTCGGTGATGACATCGACGCCGGCCTCGATTTGATCGGCGATGACGATCCGGGTCGCGTCGTCGAACAGCTCCTCGATGTCGCCGGCGCCCAAGCCACCATCCCGAATCATGCGGCGCGCGGCGATGAACCATCCGGGCGCGGCGTAGGAGCCGATCCCCATGGTCGGAAGAAGGGGCAATCCGTTGCGGGAAGCAGTCATCGCGACTCGCACCTTATCAGGCCCAGCCAATGGCTTCCCACAACAATTGCCGCATGGGAGCGATGGGCAAGGCGCGATCCGCCGCTCTTGCCTCGGGCCGGCGAGGACGGTATCCCAGCGGCTCTGTGCAACATCTGGCGGCGGGAGTGAAAAGACAGATGCGCGGAACCTTGGCCGACAGGCCGCCGCTGCCCGCGGCCGGGAGCCCGGACTGATGGCTCTGGCCGGCACCAGCGGCCGTCATCGCATCTATCTGCTGCGCCACGGCGCGGTCAGCTATTTCGACCAGGACGGCAAGCCGCGCAATCCGAAAACGGTCTCGCTCACCGCCCAAGGCCGGGCCCAGGCCGCCGCCGCCGGCGCGGCACTGGCCGAGGTGCCGTTCGACCGGGCGGTCTGCTCGGGCCTGCCACGCACGCGCCAGACCGCCGAAATTCTGCTCGCCGGCCGCGATCTCGCCATCGACGACATAACCGATCTCGGCGAAATTCGGGGCGGCCGGTTCGATACCATTCCGCCGGCCCGACGCGAGGCCGAGTTGGTCTACGGCTTCGAGGCGGCGATGCGGCCCGGCGCCCGGTTCGCCGGCGGCGAGGCGTTCGCCGACTTCGAGGCGCGGGTGGTCGCGGCCTTCGAAGCCCAGCTCGCGACACCGGGCTGGACCCAATTGCTGATGGTCGCCCACGACGCGGTCAATCGAGTGCTGCTGGGCTGGGCCTGCGGCGCCGGTCTGGCGGCGGCGGCCAGCTTCGAGCAGGACATGGGCTGCCTCAACATCATCGACATCGACATCGCCGAAGGCGCCGTGATCCGGCGCCTGATCAAGGCGGTCAACCTGACTCCGTACAACTTGGCCAAGCTGTCCCTCAACCTGACCAGCATGGAGCAGGTGATGGCCCGTTACATGGCCGGGTCCCGATCCGACGAGGCTCGGCGGTAACACGGGTCGCGGCCGCCATCGGCCCGTCGATTGTCGCCGCCACCGGCCGGGGCCGCGCCCTTGGAGTAGATTGATGCGACCACGGCCAGGGTTGGCGGCGGGGCCGCGCCCGCCGCCGACGCCACGGCGCACCGCGCCGTCCTGGCTCAGGAGTAGGCGATGCAGGCTTCGCAGGGGGTGCCGGTCACGTCCTTGGCGAGGTTCGCTTCGCGCAGGTCCTGGAAGGACTGGCTGTGCCAGGCGTCCATGAACGACATTTGGGTCAGGTCGCCCATCTTGAACCGGCCATCATGGTCGAAGCAACAGGCCGACAAATGGCCGTCGAACGTGACATGGCCCTCGGTGAACACGGCCCAGCACGGCAGCGGCTCGCGCAGGGCGCCGATGCGTCCGATATTGCCGGCCACGGGATGGGTGCCGCGGGCGCCGGCGGTCAGCCCCGCCTGGCCGTAGAGCGGCAACCAGTAATGCTGATCCACATGGGGCTCGATGGTCTCCACCGCCGCGACCATGCGCTCATGCTGGGCGTCGTCGTAGCGGATCGACGACGCGTAGAGGCCGCACCGGTGTCCGGTCGCGGCCTCGACCTCGTCGCGCATCTCGCGCGCGGCCTTGATGTTGGCGACGACCGTATCGAACGCGTCGACCTGGGTGATTTCGCGGCACTGATCGGTGTCGGCCCAATTGAACGAGAACTTGAGGCTGTCGAGACCGGCTTCCATACAGGCGCGAACCCGTTCGGGTCTTGCTAACCGACCATTGGTGGTCAGGAAAATATAGGGGTAGCCCAGGTCGCGGGCATGGGCGATCGCCTCGGGCAGGCGCTTGAACAGGAACGATTCACCGAGATAGAACATGCCCAGTTCCTCGACCCCGGCTTCGCGCATCTCGGCGATCAGCCGGTACAACAGGTCCTCGTCCATGTCCGCGGTCTCGCGCAGCTTGTTGCCGGTGGCACAGAAGAAGCACTTGAAGTCGCAGCGCGCGGTCAGCTCGATCTTCACGCTTTTCGGGCACGGTGGGAGCACATCCCGGTAGGTGTCGGGAATGGCGGTGATGTTGTCGATTCGATTGACGATCATGTCTTCAACCTTTCATGGTCGACCAAATCCGACCTCCCCGGCATGACTCGGATTCGGGCCTTTGTCACGACTGTCGCCGTTTCGCGACTTGTGTGGCTTAACGGTAGGGTCTCAATTTGAACATTTTGTTAATTAGAACCGATTTCGCCATTTTTTGTAAGTCCCGCGGCACCTTGGTTTCGGCGCCGCCTCGGCGATCACCTTGACGATCTCCGTCCATGCTTTCCGCCAAGCAACCCGGATCAACGACAATATTTCGAAAGGCCGTCAAGGCCGTCAAGGCCGTCAAGGCCGTCAAGGCCGTCAAGGCCGTCAAGGCCGATCAGATTTCAAACTTCGCCTGTGCCGCCTTAACACATGTCAAGGTCGGGCCGGAGCGATCGGGTGAGCTTCGGATTTGATCGGGGCGATCCGATCCGCGGCCGATCCCATGACCGCGGGCGTTGGTCATGGAGCCGATCTTGGGTCACCGCAGATCGCGCACCCGCTTGGCCTTGAACTCGGTCTTCTCCAAGGTGTCCGGTTCCAGTACCTCGACGCTGGCCCGCACTTCGCAGCGGCTGCGGATTTCATCCCGTACCGATTGGGCAATGCCGGCGGCCGGATCGGACCCCGCATGCTCGACCCGCGCGGTCATGACATCGAGGCCATCCTCGTTGGTGGTGATGACGATTTCATATTCGTCGCCGATGCCCGGCACCGCGCGCACCGCCTGTTCCAACTGCACCGGATACATCTTGATGCCGCGCAAATTGATCAGGTCGTCGGCGCGCCCGGCGAAGGCGCCCAGGGCCCGGACATGGCCGCGCCCGCAACCGCACGGGGTCGGATCGAACCTCGTATAGTCACCAACCAGAAACCGGAGCTGCGGCGAGCTTTCCGAGTTCAGGTTGGTACAGACGGTAAGGCCGCGTTCGCCCGTCGCCACCGGCTGGTGGCCCTGATCGCCGACCAATTCCCAGACCTGTAGGTCTTCCATCAAATGGGCGGTGATTTCGGCCGGGTCGATCGCCGAGTGCGAACAGGAATAGCCGCCGGCATGGGGCGCGGCCTCGGTGCAGCCGTAGAACTCGACCAGCCGGGCGGCCCACAGAGTCTCCAGCCGGGCGCGGGTGTTGGTGATGCCGCTCGCCGGCTCGCCGCCGACAAACAGCAGACGGATCGAACTGGCCTTGGGGTCCAGGCCCTTGTCCTCCATCACCCGGCCGAGATGCAAGGCGTATGATGGCGTGCAGATCAGCACCGTCGGCTTGAAGCGATCGACGATGCCGGCACGGGCCTGGCTATCCATGCCGCCGCCGGGGATCGCCGCGATGTTCATCCTCGCCAGCGCGAACTGCACGCCCCAAGCGAAGACGTGGGGACCGTAGCCGGAACAGACGAACGCCGTGTCGCTGGGCCGCATGCCCATGGCGTGCATGGCGCGCGCATTGGCCCAGGACCAGAGCTCGCGATCGATCTGCGAATAGCGGAAAACACGCGCCACTCCGGTCGAGCCCGAAGACGAAAACATCATCCAACCGCGCCGCGACCAGAGCCCGTCATCCATGGTCGAGTAAGTGCCGTTCGGCGGGTTGGCCACGGCGTCTTCCATCATTTCCGACTTGTCGACGACCGGCCATTTGACCAGGTCCTCGACGCTTTGGATGTCGCTCGGCACGAGTCCCAGGCCGTCGAATCGGCGCCGGTAGAAGGGGCTGTTTTCATAGAGAAACGGAGTCACCGCCTTGATCTTGGCGTTCTGAATCGCCCTCAGCTCGTCGCGCGAAGCGGTATCGAGGGCCGGCGACCAATAGTCTTCCGAACCCGGCCCGTCGGGGTCCTTCCGATGGGCCGCCATCGTTTCCAGCCAGTGGGCGCGGGTCTTCGCGCGGCGATCGTCGGTCATGGATGAATCCCCTCCCGTGATCTTCTCACGCAACCCAATCCTCGGGTCTTTGTCAATCGCCGCCCCCCACATCGCCGCCCAGACGCTTCTCACGCGATCTTCGCCTTGGTGAGCGGGTTCGTGGTATAGGCGGAGCCCCGGCCGCCGGCCGGGCCTGAACAGGGAGCCGCGCCGCCGCCATGACCACCAAATCGATCGCCATCTATATCGACTTCAAGAGCCCCTACGCCTATCTCGCGATCGCGCCGAGCTGGGATCTGGCGCGCGATTTCGACGTGGCCCTCGACTGGCGGCCCTATACCCTCGACATTCCCAACTATCTGGGCAACGCCCGGGTCGACGAGAAGGGCCAGGTGGTCGAGGAGGACCGCACGCCCCATCAGTGGCGCCGGGTCCGCTACGCTTATATGAACGCGCGGCGCTACGCCAATCTGCGCGGAATGACCATTCGGGGCACCCAGAAAATCTGGGATTCCTCGGTCGCCGCGATCGGCCTCTTGTGGGCCAGGCGCCAAGGCGCCGAGCGCGCCTATATGGACCGCGTCTACGAGCCGTTCTGGAAGCGGGCGCTCGATATCGAGGACCGCGCCGTGATCTCGGCCGAGCTGGCCGCGGCCGGCGCCGATGTGGCCGGGTTCGAGCCCTTCCTCGACGGCGAGGGCCGGGCCGAGCACGACCGCATCCGCGCGGACGCCGAGGAGCGGGGCATATTCGGCGTGCCCAGCTACATTCTCGATGATGAGCTCTACTGGGGCCGCGAGCACCTGGCCCTGATCCGCCTCCGCTTGGCCGAACAGAACCTGGCCCGCGCGGGCGCCGAAGTCGACGTGACCTACGCCCGGCGGTGAGGGGGGCCGGGCAACTGTAACAAAGCTGGTTGTGCCGAGACCGTAAAAGCCCTCGTGGTGGGGCCTCCGGGCCGTTGCCCCAATTCATGTGATTCGGGGACACCTCGCCAGCCTGCGCTTGGCTTTGGGCGACATGCCGGGCGGCGAGGCCGATTGCGTCGCTGGCGAGGATTTGGCCCGGAATTTCGCCAAGAGCTCGAAACCGACACCGTTCAGGTCCCGTGATGACCCCTCAGCGGGTGGCGGCGCGGCTTCGCCATATCTTGGGCGCGATCGCCGCAATCGAGAATCTTACCGAAGGTATGACGCTGGCGGACTACGGCGCCAACCCGAATCGCGCTGCCGCCGTGGAGCACTATCTGGAGCGGTTGTCCGAGGCATCCCGCCATTTGCCGGCGACGCTCTAGCAAGAGCAACCTCAAGTCGACCGGCGCGGTGAAAAATGGCACCAAATGGAGTCATTGGGAAATGGGGTCATTGTACTTATTACGGAAATCTCGATGGATAGAATTTGGCGCTGCTCCGGCTTTCATCGATCGTAAGCGTTCCAAATGACTCGTCGGCTCGCTCACGGCACGGTTGTTAAAGTACAATGTCCCCAAAAAACGATGCGCCAAAACATCCAAGAAAGAAATCAGGATTCCCAGGGGTTGCGGGCAGAAGAAACTGGCCGACCCGAGTCTACCCGCTCGGAACACGCTCCAGCGACCCGATATGCGGGCGGAATTCGTCGAGGATCGCCTGGTAGAGGGGGCGCTTGAACGGGATGATCAGGGCTGGCAGGGTCTCGGGGGCGACCCATTTCCAGGCGTCGAATTCGGGCACGTGGCGATTGAGATCGATATCGCTGTCGGCGCCGGTGAACCGCATGGCGAACCATTTCTGGCGCTGGCCGCGATAGCGCCCGCCCCAGACCTTGCGCGACACCTCGGCCGGCAGATCGTAGCTCAGCCAAGATCGGGATTCGGCGATGATCTCGGCCGCGGCGGTACCGACTTCCTCTTCCAGTTCGCGCCGCGCCGCCGCCGCCGGGGTCTCGCCGGGGTCAAGCCCGCCCTGCGGCATCTGCCAGGCATGGGCGGCCATGCCGATGCGCCGGCCGACCAGGGCCAGGGAATCCGGGTTGAGCAGCAGGATGCCGACGCCGGTTCGATAAGGGCGCTCATCGCGCCCGGATCGGCTCACCCGGAAAATCTCCGGGCGGTGACCGCGGTCAACGGCGCCACCACCAGGTCGTTCTCCTCCAGCGACGGCAGCCATTTCCGCAACAACTCGACGGTCACCGGATAGGGTTGCGCGATGGCGACGGCGAAGCCGCGCTCGCGGGCGATCTTCTCGACCTCGTCGAAGCGCTGCTGGATGGCCAGGCGCGAGGCCTCGGTGTCGAGTTCGATATCGCTGGTGGCGCGCATCAGGCCCAGTTGATCGGCCAGTTCGCCGGGCAGGCCCAGGCCCGGGCTGGTGCTGTCCAGATAGAGCAACCCGCGTGCCTTGATCGCCTGCAGCACCGGCTCGAGATGAAGCAGCGATTTGGCGAACCCGCCGCCCATATGGTTGGTCACCCCGACATAGCCGACGAATCGGGTGAGCAGCCAGTCCAGGCGTCGCAGATTGTCTTCCGGATCGACGGAGGTCAGCAGGGCGCGCGGCCCGGGATCGTCGTTGGGGAAGGATTCCGGCTCCATCGGCAGTTCCAGCAGCACTTCATGGCCGGCGGTCCGCGCCAGGTCGATCCATTCGTCGAGGCCGGCGGCCTCGGGAGCGAACGCCAGGGTGACCTGGCCCGGAAGCTGGATCACCTGATTGGTATAGGACCGGCTGAGGCCGAGCCGGCGCATGACCACGGCGATGGTCGGGCGCGAGTCGCTGTCGTCGAAGGGACGGGCATAGACCTGCCAGGATTCGCGGCCGTCGGGGCCGATGATCGGCAGCAGGCCGAGCGGACTTTCCTCGACCAGGGCCGGATGCGGCGCCGGCACCATGACATCGGTCCGATTCAGAACCCGCGCCCGGTCGGGCGCGGCCTGAGCTTCGGGCTCGCTTTGGCGTGCCCCCGGCGGCGACGGCGGCGGCGCCGGATCGGCGGCCACGGGTGCCCGCGGCTCGGCCCGCGGCAGGATCGCATCCGCGGTCTCCCGAGATATGCCCCGGAGCGCGCCCTCCTCGGGATCCGGTGATCGGGCGTCGGGCGCGCCCACCGGCGCCGGCGCCCGCGGCGCGGGCGATGCCGGCACCGATGCGACCGCCGTTTCGGGCGGTGGAATCTGGACCCCGACTTCGACCACCGGCGCCTCCACCGGTGTGGTCGCGAGCCAGCCCAAGACACCGCCCATGGCGGCCACGACCACCACCCATGCCGCGGCCAGCGGGCGCACCGGAATTCGTACTCGCGACAAGAAGCCCAGCGCTACGACCTCACGGATTCCCCGGGCCCGGTGGCGATGCGGGACTCACGGGGCGGCTAAACTTTGTCCTCGAACAGCGAGACGCCCCTGATCAGGTCGAGCGCCCGCTGGAGTTGGTAATCCTCGACGATCGACTCCGGTGCCACGGCTTCCGGGTCCTCCGCTCCAGCTTCGGATTCGGCGCCGGCGTCTTCGCCGACATCGGCCGGGTCGTCCTCGCCTTCGAGACGACCCCGAAGGCTGTGCTCGCGCCTGAGCGGGGCCTGATCGACCGGTTGAACGACGGCGGCACCGACCAGGATATCGGGTTCGATGCCGGTGGCCTGGATCGACCGGCCCGAAGGGGTGTAGTAGCGGGCCGTGGTCAGCCGCATGGCACCGTCTCCCGGCAGCGGAATGATGGTCTGAACCGAGCCCTTGCCGAACGAACGGGTGCCCAGGATGACCGCCCGACGATGGTCCTGAAGCGCGCCGGCCACGATCTCCGACGCCGACGCCGAGCCACCGTTGATCAGCACCACCACCGGCAGACCGCTGGCGAGATCGCCGGGCCGCGCATTGTAGCGCTGGGCGCCCTCGAGCTTGCGGCCCCGGGTCGAAACGATTTCGCCCTGTTCGAGGAAGGCGTCGGAGACCGCCACCGCCTGATCGAGCAGGCCGCCCGGATTGTTGCGGAGATCGAGAACCACGCCCTTCATGGCGCCATCGATCTCGGCGTCGAGTTCCTCGATCGCTTTCTTGAGGCCCGGTTCGGTCTGCTCGTTGAACGAGGTGACCCGGACATACCCGATGTCTCCCTCGGTGTGCCAGCGCACCGATTGAATCCGGATGATGGCGCGAATCACGGTCACGTCGAAGGGTTGATCCACCGAAGCCCGGCGCACCGTGATCACGATCTTGGAATCGACCGGGCCGCGCATGCGATCGACCGCCTGGTTCAGGGTCAGGCCCATCACCGGCTCGCCATCGATAAAAGTGATCAGGTCGCCCGGCTGCATCCCGGCCCGAGCGGCCGGTGTGTCGTCGATCGGCGAGACCACCTTGACCAGGCCGTTCTCCATGGTCACTTCGATACCCAGACCGCCGAACTCGCCGCGGGTCTGAACCTGCATGTTCTTGTAGGCCTTGGCGCTCAGATAGCTCGAATGCGGATCGAGCGCCGCCAGCATGCCCTTGATGGCGGATTCGATCAGCTGTTCGTCTTCGACCTCCTCGACATATTCGGCGCGAACCCGTTCGAACACGTCGCCGAACAGGTTCAATTGACGGTAGGTCTCGGAGCTGGCCGCCCAGGCCGGACCGGCCGCGACCGCCAAACTGGCGGCGCCCAGGCCCGCGAGCACTATCCTTGAAATCATCCGCTAACCTTTCGAGTGCCGGATTCCAGCCACACCCGGGGATCGATGGGCCGGCCGTCGTGTCGAACTTCCACGTAGAGAATCGGTCTGGGCGTTGCCCCGCTGTCCATGACCCCGACCGGTTCGCCAGCCCGCACCTGTTCGCCCACGCGGCTGTCGATGCGCGCGAACCCGGCCAGCAGAATATGATACCTCTCGCCGTGTTCGATGATCAAGAGTTGCCCATAGCTGCGGAACAGCCCGGCAAATACCACCCGGCCGTCATGGGGCGCAATGATCTGGGCGCCCGAGCCGGTGCGGATGGTCATGCCGAGGCTGGCGGTGCCGTCATCGAGCGGTTGGCCGAAGCCTTGCACGAAGTCGCCGAAGGCGGGAAGGGGCAGGCTGCTGGCCTGGGGCTTGCGCGGCGGCCGGCGCTCCCGGGGCACGAGGGGAACCGCGGCAAGGCGTGGCGAGAGCGCCGGCGTGGCCTCCCCTCGGGCGCCACCGGCCAGGGCACGAATCAGATCGCGCAAATTGGCGGCGTCGGCGGCGAGGGCCGCGACCTGGCGTGACGTGCCCCGCCGGTCCACCTCGACTTGGGCCTGAACGCGCGATTTTCGCGCCACCAGCGCCTCCAGGCGCTCCCGCTCGCCGACCAGCTCTTCCTTGACCGCGGCGAACGCGGCGCGGCGTTCGTCCTGGGCGCGGCGCGGCGCCGACAAGGCCTCCAGATCATCGGCGATGCTCCGCGCCTCGCCGTCCAGGGCCGGCATCACCGTTTGCAACACGGCGATGCCGCGGGCGGTCGCGCTCGGCATCACCGCGATCGCCTCCGGCGGCCGGCGGGCGAGGCGGACCAGGGCCGCGAGGGTGGTGCTGAGCGCAAACCGATTGCGATCCATTGCCCTGCGTCGCTGCTGATAAATTTGGGCCAGCCGGGCAAGGTCCGCCTCGATCGTGGCCAGCTCGGCCTCGCGCCGCTGCACCGCCGCCGCGGTCTCGATCACGCTCGCGCGCAGGGCCGCGATTTCGCCGCCGAGGCTCACCGAGCGCGTCTCGAGGTCCCGTTGACGGGCGCGTTCGGCATCGAGTTCCCGCTCGATCCGGTCGAGCTCGGATCGGCTATCGTCGGCGGCCGAAACCGGGACCGAGACCAAGCACCCCACGAGCACCGCCGCCGACCCCAGCACGGCGCCGAAGCCCAGGACAGTCGACTTGGCACGGACCCGCGTGGGGCACGAAGACCGTGTTCCTGTTCGGCCACGCCTCAGTACATATTCGCGAGTATTCATGCCGTTTCGTGTGTCCATGAGGGTCGGCAACTGGACTGGTTTGGCAAGGACTTTGAATACCTTACCGGTCCGTCAGAGGTTCGTAACAACGCAAATGTGATCCGCATCCCATGACGGTCGCATGGATCTACGCCAAGGTTGCGCCGGCGGCGACATCGACGGCTTTCAACTTCGATAACGCCGGCGCTTACGCGTCGAGGCGACTAGCAGACCGCAATGTCCTCCACCACGCAGGCTTGTTGGCTCATTCGAATCGCCACGGCTCGGGATTCAAGTTCACCCGCCTCGGCATCGCGCCCGAGCTCGCGAAGCACCTGCGCATGGTGCTCAAGAGGCACGATCATGTCCGGGTGGTCGGCACCGAGATTGGCTTCGAAGACCGCCCGCGCGCCATCAAAGAGGGGTTCCGCGTCGATATAGCGTTCCTGCTCTTCAAACAAGAGCGCCCG
>CAJWQN010000078.1 GCA_913045505.1 uncultured Rhodospirillaceae bacterium
GATCAACGTGCTGCGCAAGCCATTGTCCCTGGTGCCCGGATCGAACCTGCTGCTCGCCGGCGGTTTCGGCACGATATTCCTGGGCGGCGTGATCATCGAAGCGACCATCAACTGGCTCAATCATGAAGAGCTGCAGCGACTGTGGGACGCGGAGACAATCGTCGAGGAGGGCCTGGAACTATTGGGAAGCCTGTTGATATTGTATGGTTTGACCGGCTGGCACCGGGCCATGGCGAAACCAAACCCGCGCTGAATTCGGCCGATCGCGGGGCCAAAAGCCCCCGGACGAGGATCAAATCCGTACTCACACCCAGGGGAGGACCGCCCATGGCGGAGCTTGTCGATTTGTCGATTCCGGTGCGCCATGGCGAAGGCCGGCTCGGACTCGAAGTGGCGTTCGAGACGCCGTACCGTTTCGAGGCATGCGGCTGGCGGGGATCGACCTTTTCGATGTTCTGTCATTATGCCACCCATGTCGATGCGCCCAATCATTTCCTTGCCGACGGAAACACCATCGATCAGGCGCCGCTCGACAAACTGATCGGCCCGGCGGCGGTGATCGAACTCGCCGACCATGGCCGCGCGGCGGCGATCTCCGGCGATGCCCTGGAAGATCGTGGACGCCATGCCGAGCCGGGCGATATCGCGGTCCTGCGAACCGGCTGGACCGACGCCTGCTGGGGGACGGACAGGTTTTGGCGTGAAGGCCCTTATCTGGCGCCCGACGGCGCCGATTGGCTGGTCGAGCGCGGAGTCAAGGCCGTGGTCTACGACTTCGCGGAGGAATATGAGGTCCGCAAGCCGGGATTTCGGGGCGAGGATTGCATCGTGCATCACCGGATTCTGAGTCGCGACATCTACAACATCGAATACGTCCACAATTTGGCCGCGATCGCGCGTCCCCGGTGCACCATAATCGCCTTGCCGATCAAGCTGGTCGGTCTCGACGGCGCGCCGGCCAGGGTGCTGGCCCTGGAAGGCGCCGAATTGCCGACGAGGTTCTCGATCCGAAATTGAGCGCCCCCCGTCGCGGCGAACCGCCACCAAGGGGGATGACTTCCGTCATGATCGATCAGCCCGATCCGCCGGCTCCCGCGGAGGAGTTTGGCGGAGATGGCCCGGAGTCGATATCGGGGCCCGGAAACGGGGCCTTCCCAGGCGGCGGCGTGACCACGGGCATGGGTTCGGCGAATACCGAAACGTGAAGTGCTTGATGCTGGCGAAATTTATTACATACTCCCCGAAAATTCGGCGCAGGCGGGCCGAACAGGGGTCGGCGATCACGGATCATGGGCACGCTCGAGCGGAAAACGGGACGCCGCGATCGGCTGGCGGCGCGGCTGCCCCAATTGCTGGCGCCGCGCGCCAAGTCGCCGCTCATCGCCGTGTTCGGGGATTCGGGCGCCCCCCATGGCGGCACGGTCTGGCTGGGCGGTCTGATCCGGGCGGTTGCGCCATTGGGCCTGGCCGAGCCGCTGGTCCGGACTTCCTGGACCACCTCGCGCCGGTGCGCGGCGCCGGCCGATGGCCGTTCGATAGGCCCGGAGAGCGGATTCGTGATCCGGACGCTGCCGAGACACGAATACCGGCGAATCCTGCTTAGCGACCCATCGCCGCCGGTTGCGTTGATGCCGGGCGATTGGCCGGGCGTGGCCGCTTTGGACCTTTGCGGCGATCTCTACCGCGCGACCTGGCACGCAGCCGAAGCCCATATCGACGCCGTCCTGGAAACCGCGGACGGCCCGCTCCCCGCGGCCGCGCCGGCGTTTTACCGGCGTTTCGGCGGGCTCGGCGGTGCCGTGGCGAAGGACACGGCGTGAGCGTCGCCGTTGCCATCGTCGGCAGCGGCCCGGCCGGCTTTTACGCCGCCGATGCGTTGCTGGGCAAGCTGCCTGGCTGCCGAATCGACATCCTCGACCGGCTGCCGACTCCGTTCGGGCTGGTTCGCGCCGGTGTCGCGCCGGACCATCTGAGCACCAAGAACGTGATCCGCCTGTACGAGAAGATCTTGGACAAGGACGGCGTCCGCTTGCTCGGCAATGTCGGCCTCGGGCGGGATGTGAGCTACGACGAACTCAAGCGTCTCTACGACGTGGTGGTCCTGGCGTTCGGCGCCGAGGAGCCGCGCCGCCTCTGCGTTCCCGGCGAGGATCGCGCCGGCGTCGTCAACGTGACCGATTTCGTCGGCTGGTACAACGCGGTGCCCGGTGCGCGCGACTGCGCTCCCGATCTGGCCGGCGTCCGCGGCGCGGTCGTGATCGGCAATGGCAACGTCGCTCTCGATGTCGCCCGCCTGCTCGCCAAGACCGCCGAGGAGTTGGCGCGCGGCGACATCGCCCCACCGGCCGCGGCGGCGATCACCGCCGCGCCGATCACCGATATCTGGGTCATCGGACGTCGCGGACCGGTGCAATCGAGCTTCAGCTTTCCCGTACTCTCGGAATTCAGCGGCCTGGTCGAGGCGATGGCGCTGGTCGATCCCGGCCAACTCCCGGCGGATGCGAGCGCGGCCGAGGAGGCGGAGCGCAGGAAGAAGGAAAAGAACCTTCAGGTTCTCAAGATCCTCGCCGCCAACAGCGCCGACGACAAGCCGGTGCGCATTCATTTCGCCTTCTGCGCGGCCCCGGTCGCGGTGCTGGGCGAGGCCCGTATGACCGGACTCGAATTGATGCGCAACCGGCTCGAGGGAAATCGTGCCGTCGCCACCGGCGAAACTTTCCGCATCGACGCCCAACTCATGGTCCCGACCATCGGCTATCGGGTGAGTCCGATCGCCGGCCTGCCCTTTGATTCGGAGCGCGGAATCGTCGCCAACCGGGACGGCCGGGTCGAGCCCGGTGTCTATGTCGTCGGCTGGGCCAAGCGCGGCCCGACCGGCGTGGTCGGGACCAATCGGGTCGATTCGCGGACGGTGGTCGAACTGATCGCCGCCGATGGACCCAAGGCCGGCAAGCCGGGCGGGGGTGGGCTGGACGAATTGTTGCGCGCCCGCGGGGTGCGGGTGATCGGCACCGCCGACTGGCGGATCATCGACGCCGCCGAGCGCGCCCGCGGGAGGGATGCGCGCCCGCGGGAAAAACTGGCGACGATCGAGGCCATGCTCGCGGTCCTGGATTCGGAAGCCGCGGCCTGAACTCCCACGACCGACCCGATTGGCTTCGACCAAGAGGCAGCACCGCCATGGCGCGACTTCGCGGCGGCGCCGGAATCGACTATAGTCGAGATACGGCCGGCACCGACAAGGCATGGACGCCATGGACCTCGAACCAGACCTGCCCGAGGATCTGAGGGGCGTACTGGAGACCGCGGCCTTGCTCGAGGTCTCCGAGTTTCGCGTGTTCGAGCTCGCCTATAGGGACTGGTTCGGCCGCCCCGGCCGGCCCGAGGCCATCGAGGCCTTTTTCACGCCTTACATGTTTCACGAGATCGTGCCGCCCTGGGTGCGCCATTTCACCCGCCACGTGCACGCGCTCGATAACGCCGGCCGCCTCGATCCACGCGATTTCGGCATCTTCCCGCGCCGCCTTTCGGCCGGCGAAGCGGCCCGCGGGCGTCTCTATGTCGCTTATGTGGTCTCAGGTGTGATCGCCATGTTTCTGATCGCCCAGTTGACGGTCGATTTCCTGAATATCAAGGGTTGTCTGTTGCCGCCGTGCTATTGATCCCGCCATGGGCGAGAACCTGATCAACTGGGTGTTCGTGGGGGTGACCGGGGTGGTGGCCTATCATGGCCTGACCTTCCGCGACGCCGAGGGCGACTCCGACTGGGTGCGGATGTTGTTCGGCTGCATCGCCCTGGTGTTCTGCTTCAGGGTCCTGTTCGTCGATATCCTTGGCCTGACCCTCTTGTAGGCGCCCGGCGCGGTTATTGATCGTAGGGGCGTTGGCTGGCGTCGATTTCGGGCACCAGCAGCAGACGCTCGGGCTCGGGCAGCGCCATCTGTTGCTCGAGATAGCGCAGGCGGTCGGCGATGGTCGGCGTCGGCTTGGGCACGTTGTAGAGCAGCCGGTCGAGCCAATGCATGCCGTCGGCCAGCGCGGCATCCTGGGCCAAGGCCTGCCGATAATCCGCCATGGCCAGTTGGTGGTCGCCCATATGGTCGTGGACGATCCCCCGTATCGCATAATGGCCGGGAAAATCCGGATCCAATGCCATCGCCCGGTCCAAGGTGATCAGCGCGTCCTCGTAGCGGCCGAGCTGGATCAGGCTGTTGGCCATGCCGCGGAGCGCCGGCACGTGGTCGGGCGCCTCGGCCAGGGCCTCCTGATAAGTCGCCAGCGCGCGGTCGTAGTGGCGGTCGTCGAACATGTTGTTGGCGGTCAGGGTGGCGCTGTCGCCCGGTCCCCTGGCGCCAAGATGTTCCCACAGCGCCCAGCCGACCCAGAGCAGCGCCAACGCCACGGCGATATTGCGAAACAGCTTGTACGACCGATCATCCACCCGCGAACACGTCCATCAATTGACCGTTGAACAGGGCCGCGAACACCACGCACAGCACCGCCGCGATGACCCGCGCCCGGGTTTGCTGTCCCTGGCGCTCGGCATCGTTCAACGCCCGGCCACCCTTGCGTTCCAACCGACGCACGCTCAACACCCAGATCAGCTTCGATGCCGGAATGAACAGCAGCGCCGCCAGAACCACCGTCGAGATGCCATAATGGAGCATCGCTACACAGAACCCGCCCGCGGAGGGGCCTCGAGTCTAGCGGTTAGTTCGGCGACAAAAAAGAGCCGCCCCGCAACGCGGGGCGGTCTCAAGCAACAGAATCGCGAGCGGCTCAGTTGCCCGGCGCATCCAAGTCGAGGCGCGCCTTGCCCTCGCCCAGATCACCGATATCGTCGACCAGGGCCTCGACCTCGCGGGTCGGCACGGTCGACATCTCCATCTTGTAGGCCAGGAACCACATCATGTAGCAGCCCAGCACCCACCACAGAATCTGCCAGGCCCAGATCGACGGAATGCCGAACACCCAATCCGCGGCATTGTTCGGATCGCCGAATATGGTGTTGCCGATCACGCAGCCGGGGCCGATCCCGAAGAAGAACCAGACCAGAGTGATGATCCAGGCACGCGGTATCAGACTCCGCTTTTCCTCGGGCAAGGAGGCATGCTCGCGGAGAAAGTTGTGGAACGTCATCCGATGTTCGCGGTCGGCATCGTTCTGGGTCATCGCCGAAATGATGATCGCCGCGCCCAAGTTGAAGAAGATGCCCCAGAACGCCGAATGCATGGTCAGCGGCCAGCGGCCCCACGGAAGTTCAGCGCCGAACCAGCCGGCGATGGTCGCGCCGAAGGTTTCGGTGAAGATCACCGCGATGATGCCCAGCGCCAGGCCGATGGTGAGCCCCTGGCGGGTCAGCCACGGCCAGTAGCAGACCGCGATCAGCGACGGCCACATCTGGAAGCCGAATGCCACCGCCAATCCGCCCAGCAAGACCAGCGCGTCACGGGACGTCGAGGCCACCACCAGTGCCGCCAACACGATGATCAGCACGCCGATCCGGCCCCACAGCTTCTGGGTCGCGTGGCTGGCGTCGGGAATAACGAAATGCTTGAGCAGATCGCGGGTCAGCATGCCCCCGGCCGTGGACATATAGGCGGCCCCGGTCGATTGCATGGCGGCCAGCGCGCACACCGCCAGCAGGCCGACCAGCCAGGGCGCGGTGTCGCCCATCAGCCCGATCAACTGGGGCACCAGCATGCCCTGCTTGCCGGCCGATTCCATCAGGTCCTTGCCGGCCAGACCGGCGCCGAGCACGTTGTTGGTCAGTTCCGGATAGGCCTCCATGAACGCGAGGTCGGCGCCCAGGAAATGGCCGCCCATGCCCTGCATGGCGGTGAAGAAGAACAGGATCAGGCCGATCCCGAACGACGACGCCCAGACCTGCTGGGGGGCGAACGGCTCGGGGCTCTTGTTGGAGAACGCCCACATCGAGAACGCCGGCGCCGAATGGATGCCCATGAGGGCGAACATGTAGGTCAGCACCATCATCCCGGTCCAGGCGCCGCCGACCGCCTGGGGCCCGGAGGCGACGAACTGGATGACCCCCGGCACCGCGATGTAATGGCTGTAGCCGTCCGGGGTGCGATTGGTGTCGAGTTCGGCCAGCGCCGCGATTGCCTGGTTGAGCTCGGACCAGCCGCCGACGAACGACAAGGTGATGATGCCGATCATGGTGATCCCGGCCATCAGCAACACGCATTGCAACGTGTCCACATAGGCCACCGCCCTGAGACCGCCGGAGGCGACGTAGATGAACACCACCGCCGAGAGCAACCACATGCCGACATCGACGCTGAGCAGGTCGTCGGTAAGCACGTTGAACAGGAACCCGGAGGCGCGGAGTTGAAGGCCCAGATAGGGGATCGAGAAGCACAGCGCGACCAGGACCACCAGCAATCGAATCGCGTCGCCGCCGGTATAGGTGGACAGCATTTCGCCCGGCGTGACGAAGCCGAAGCGCTTGCTCAGCATCCATTGCCGCTTGAGGAACATGACCCCGGTGAACGGAATCGTGATCGCGTAGAACGAGGCGTAGGCGTAGGGGAAGCCGTCCCGGTATTCGAGCCCCGGATGGCCCATGAAGGTCCAGCCCGAAAACGAGGTCGCGGTCGCCGCCAACACGAACACCCATAGCGACAGCGACCGCCCGGCGATGAAATAGTCGCTGGCGGTGCGCGCCGACAGTGCCGCCTTGATTCCCCAGAAAATGCAATAAGCCCAATACAGAATGACGAAAACGAACAACCAGACGATTTTCGCTTCCATGAGAAGACCTCGACTTTTTTTGATCGGCGCCGGCGTTAGATCAAGTCGCGGCGCACCCCCCAAGGGTCCCCTGCTCCGCGACGCCCCGGCCCGTTTTCCCAACGAGACCCAAGATTCGACGGCGCACCATATCCCAATTCCCGCCCCCCTCGCAAGGCGGCCGCGCGCATCGTGTCGCTGGCAGATGACATGACCGGTTCATGTTTGGCCCTCTTGACAGGAGGGAACATGGGCCGGCGGAGGTGGCTACGGGAGCTTCGGATGGAGAAGTTCGAGAGCTAGTTGGATCGGGATCGGGTTCGGCAGCTGCCCCGGTTGCAGGCGGCCGGGATCGTGTTGGCGATATTCCCATTCCGGTGGGCTTGGTCATGGACTTCCTGAGCAACCTCCGGCGGCGTGCGCTTCCGGTTACCGATCACCACCCACGGTTCTGACGCGCCTGTCGGATTCCGCTGTCAACCAGGTCCTCATCGTGGCAAGGTTGGCGTCGAACTATTGGAGGGATGCGCGAATGGGTGAAGATGAAACTCGACGCGTGGTTACACTGCACGGCGATATAGATTTCAGCTCGGCGACGGAAATCCGCGCCCTATTGCTGGGCGGCGTCGAAAGCGGCCGCGAATTATGCGTGGACATGTCGGAGGTGTCCTATGTGGACAGTGCCGGCATCGCCTGCCTGCTTGAATCCCAGTATGCGGCGAGTGCCAAGGGCGGATCATTCTCGCTTGCAAATGTCGGCGACGCGGTGATGCACACGCTTGGCAACGCGCGCCTGGAAAACGTGTTCACGATCTTGGAAACCCGGCCGCCCGGCCAGTAATCAGCCCGCAACCGACCCCCAGCGGTGGCTCGCGGCCTCGCTGGTCGCGCGGCCTCGTGACCGCGCCTACCGCACGAAGCACGGCACCGAGGCCGTGATGGACGCGGGCCCAAGCCACCCCTCGCGCCGCGCCGCCGGCCTCGGACACGCCCACCCGGCACGAACGCCGCGAGAGAGCACGCTACGGGGCCGAGTTATCGGCAGCCCGACTCGCGGCACCGATTACCGCGACGTCGCCGGGTCTTCTCCTTCAGCCGGACTCTGGCTCGCCTTCCCGGCCCAGCGTGGTGCGCGAGATGCCCCAGGCGAACATGAACGCGCCAAACCATGTGGAAGCCAAGTACCAGCTCAAATTCTCAGCGGAGAATTCCCCCACGGCTGGCACGACCAGCCCGAAAAACGGCCCGATAATGAGCAGCGCTATCGTGAACTCACGGCCATACATTGATTTCGCCCCCTGTCTTGCTGTGTGGTCACTTCGCCACGACAGCATAGACCGGCGCGCCAAAATTTTCTCGAATCTGTTCAGACGCGCCGAGACCTCATGCCGATCGTCCACCAGCACCACTCCGACAGTGCTCAGAGCCGGCGGCGTCCCGGCGGAATCAGGCGCTTGCCGGTATCATTTGGCCGAATTAAACTTCAGGCCACGAGATACATTTATTAGATCAACGCTTTCAGGGAGGCCGCCATGGCGGAAAGTGTTTACAAGGTAGTCGAGCTGGTCGGGACCAGCGCCGAATCGTGGGAGAAGGCGGCCGCCGCGGCCGTGGCGCGGGCAACGCAGAGCCTTCGCGAGTTGCGGATTGCCGAAGTCGTGGAACAAGACATGCAGATTCAGGATGGCAAGGTGGTCGCCTATCGGACGAGGGTGAAGTTGTCGTTCAAGTACGAGGGTGGCGACTAGAACGGGACCGATCCCAGCTCGACGGCCTTCTCGTCGAGTTGATCGTCAATCTCGAAAAAGACTCCGCCGGCGCCCATCGGCGCTGCTCACCGACCGGTTCTGGTCGATTGCGGGCAGCCCGTTACCTCTGGTCATCGCCGCCCATGATCTCCATGTCCTTGTAGATTTCGGGATCTTCCGGCTCGTAAAGGGCGCGGGTCTCGTCGTCCAGCCCGCCCAGATAGTGTTGCGCCTGTTGCGGCGACATGGCCTCCATGGTCCCGTCCGGGTGCTGTATGACGACGCCGCTGCTCTGCAGCGTTTTCAGCCGGCGCGCGCGTTCCGCCTTGTCGGGCGTGCAGACCAGCATGCAGCCGCCGCATGAGAGTTGAACGTCCCTTCCCGTGGCGGCAAAAAGCAGCGGCGCCTGAAGCGTGTGACCGTCCATATAGGGCCTTTGCTTCCACGCCTTGTAGGCCCGTTTCGAGGCGCCGGCCTTCAGATCCTCGTCCTGCTTCGGGATCGGAAACCGGCCGGGCGACCATGTCGACCACCGCCCGGAGGGATGGAGGCCGGTGAAGCCGGCGCACACATAGATACAGCGGTCATAGCTGGTGCGTTTCCCGTAGCTAAACGACTGGCCGCCCATGGTCACGGTTATGCGCTCTCTCTTGGCGTCGCGCAAAAAGCCCGATGGGCAGGCGGCCATGCATTCCATCGAGGTGCAATCGCAGTAGTTTTCCTCGGGCGGCAGGGGATCCGTCGGCGCAAGCTCGGCCGTCGTCACCATGGTACACAGGTTCACGTTCGCGCCGTATTCCGCGGTCAGCACGTTGCCCGAAAGGCCGAACCAACCGACCCCGCCACGCACCGCGAGCAGGCGGTGGGAGATGTCGGGACGATATTCCCACGGAACCGACTCACCGTCGTTGCGATAGACCTGATTCGCCTGTACGCCGACCGAGTCAAATCCGCATTCCTCGAAGAAGGACGCCAGCTGCGACGCCACCCCGGTGGCCAGGGTGTTGGTATCGTTGTAGTTCACCTGGTGTGCGTCCCTGTCCTCCTTTGCCAGGTAGTCGCGGATCTTGTCCTGGTCCAGGGGCATCGCGAATGTCACCGCCGACTTGGCGCCGGGCAGCACGTATTCGAGATTGGTCGACGGCGGCCCGCCTTCCAGGGTCTCGACCGTCGTGATACCGACGGCGCAGGCGCCGCAATTCTTGACGAAACTCTTCGCCTTCTCGGTCAAGTCCTCCGCAGTGATGGTGAGAGTAGGCTTCAGGTATTCTTGGCCCACCATGGCAGCGTTCCTCCAGTCGGGCTTCCCCAGAAAATTCCGGTAATTGAACCACTATAGCCGATTCTGCGATCTCGAGTCGGGATTAACCAACTGGCGCCTCCCGGGTGCCTCTGCGCGCCCGTCGTCGTGAATCGGCCGGCCGGGGAAATAACATGGGGAAATGCCGGCATCGCGGTTCGGAGCGGAAATCAGCTTGATGAAGTGCGACTTTCGGTCAACACTGGGATCGAGGAAGTGCGTGCGGGCACGCTGCGGGACCGGGGGGACACGCCAAGCGTGGACGATCCCCACGAATGGCCGAGACGAGATCTCGTCCGCCGCCCGCGAGAAACCGCGTCACGCTGGAGAAGGAGACAGGACCGATGAGCTGGACCCACCGGGAACGAGTCCTTGCCGCGATCAACCATGAGGAGCCGGACCGGGTTCCCATCGATCTTGCCGCCGCCGGCGCC
This sequence comes from uncultured Rhodospirillaceae bacterium, assembly GCA_913045505.1. GTDB lineage: Bacteria > Pseudomonadota > Alphaproteobacteria > UBA7887 > UBA7887 > CAJWQN01. The sequence goes on from CAJWQN010000078.1 coordinate 10,233, forward strand.
ACCGGTATCACGGTCGACGCCTACGATCGGCTCAAGGCGAATCTCGGTTTCGAACACGAGACCGTCCTCATGTCCAAGCTCAACCAGCTGGCCCTGCCGGACGACTCGGTGCTCGAGCGATTCGATGTCGACACCCGCCCGGTCATGGCCCAGGGACGCCGGGGCGGCGGCGGCCGCTGGGTCGACGAGCTGACCTACATCGACCATTTCGGCGTCACCTACGAAGGCACCACCGGCACCGCGGACAAGCACTTCCTGTACAAGGACGGGCCCCTGCACGGCGGCAAGCTGACCGAGGACCGGATCGATGCTCTGGACTGGCCCGATCCCGACGATCCGTCCATGGTCAGCGGCATCAAGGCGCAGGTCGCGCGCTACAAGGCGGCCGGCGATTTCTGCCTGGTCCTGAACGTGCCGGACCAAGTGATCCATCGCGCCTACAGCATGCGTGGCATGGAGGCCTTCCTGAAGGATCTGTTCAAGGCCACGGAGGCCGCCTGTCACCTGATGGACCGGCTGGCCGACTACAATATCCGTGCCTCGGAGAACATAATCCGCGAGGCCGGGCCCGAGAATATCGACGTGATCTTCTTCGGTGAGGACCTGGGCACCCAGAACGGTTGCATGTTCGATCCCGATGGGACCTATGGCCGCCTCATCAAGCCCCGCCACGAGCGCATCATCCAGACGCTCAAGGCGCTGACCGGCGGCAAGTCGCTGTTCCATTGCTGCGGCTCGGCGTATCTGTTCATCGATCACCTGATCGACATCGGCGTCGACATCCTGAACCCGGTCCAGGTGGCCGCCAAGAACATGGAGCCCGAGCGCCTCAAGGCGGAGTTCGGCGACCGCCTGGCCTTCTGGGGCGGCATCAACACCCAGCAGGTCCTGCCTTA
>CAJWQN010000079.1 GCA_913045505.1 uncultured Rhodospirillaceae bacterium
AAAAGGCTCGAACATAAACCGGACAGATCATGTGCTACATAAACCGGACATATCATCTGCTAGCGACAGGCGCTCCGGGCGCGCTTGACACCGATCGGCGCGGTGATAAAGTCGAGGCGTGGAAATCCAAGGTTTTCCGACCCCCTGGCAGGCACGTGCGGACATTGATTCCGGGATCGGTTGGGCGCCGTCTTCGGGGTTGGCTGAACCCGTATCACCGTGACCGATCCTGAATCCGCGGTGCCCGCGCCGCCGCCGGTGGCGCCGAAGTCGCTTTTCATCAAGACTTACGGCTGCCAGATGAACGTCTACGATTCCGGTCGGATGGCGGATGTTCTGGCACCGCTCGGCTATCGATCCGTGGATCGGGCGGACCGGGCCGATATGGTCATCCTCAACACCTGCCATATCCGGGACAAGGCGACCGAGAAGGTGTTTTCGGAACTGGGCCGACTCAGATCGCTCCAACGGCGCAAGCGGGCGGCGGGCGGGCGCATGATCCTGGCGGTCGCGGGTTGTGTCGGCCAGGCCCAGGGCGAGGCGATATTGGCGCGGGCACCGTTCGTCGACATCGTGCTCGGACCGCAGACCTATCACCGCTTGCCCGAGATGGTGGCGCGGGCGAGCCGGGCGGGCGGCGATCGGGTCCTCGATACCAGCTTTCCGGCCGCGCCCAAGTTCGACCGCCTGCCGGCGCCCGGCTGCGATCAGGGCGTGAGCGCGTTCCTGTCGGTCCAGGAAGGCTGCGACAAGTTCTGCACGTTCTGCGTCGTGCCCTATACCCGCGGCACCGAGTATTCGCGGCCGGTGCCGCAAATTCTGGCCGAGGCGGAAGCGCTGATCGCCGCCGGCGCGCGCGAGATCACGCTGTTGGGCCAGAACGTCAATGCCTATCATGGCGCGGGACCCGATGGGGGCGCGTCCTGGTCGCTGGCCACGCTGATCCGCCGGTTGGCCGAACTCGGCGGGCTGGAGCGGATTCGCTACACCACGTCCCATCCCGGCGATCTCGACGACTCCCTGATCGAAGCCCATCGCGACGTCGCCAAGCTGATGCCCTATCTGCATCTGCCGGTACAGTCCGGCTCGGACCGAATTCTCGGGGCCATGAGAAGGCCCTATCGGGCCCAGGATTACCGGCGCCTGGTGGCGCGACTGCGCGCGGCGCGTCCGGACCTGGCCTTGTCGTCCGATTTTATCGTCGGATTTCCCGGCGAGACCGAGGCCGATTTCGCCGCGACCCTGGATCTGGTCCGCGATGTCGGTTTCGCCCAGGCATTCTCGTTCAAATACAGCGCCCGGCCGGGCACGCCCGCGGCGCTGCTTCCCGGCGGGGTTGAAGAGGATGCCAAGAGCGAACGCCTGGGCACGCTCCAGCGGCTTCTGGCTTCCCAGAGAGAAGAGTTCAACCGGGCCATGGTCGGCGGCGAGACATCGGTGCTGCTGGAAAAGCCGGGCCGCCACCCGGGACAACTGGTCGGACGCAGCCCGTATCTGCAAGCGGTCCACATCAATGACGGGCGCGGCCGCATCGGCGATGTCGTCCGGGCTCGGGTGATCGGTTGCGACACCAACAGCCTGTCCGGAGAGGCGCTCGCCGTGGCCGTCGGCGCGTCCCGCCGGGACCCGGCCCGGGTCGGGAACGGCGCGTGACCACGTCCTCCGGATCCGTCCACGCGGCGCCCGCCGCGGCGCCGCTTTATCTCACCTTCGACGACAATGCCTTGCTCGGCGCCCTGTACGGCGAGCACGACCGGCATCTGGCCCGGATCGAACAGAAGTTGGGGGTCTCGGTGACCAGCCGCGGCAATCGCCTGGCGGTCACCGGCCCGCCGCCGGCCACCAACGCCGCCAGGGACGTGTTGCTGGACCTCTACGACATGCTCGAACGGGGTCTTCCGGTGGGCGCGCAAGAGGTCGATGCGGCGCTGCGCATGACCGGGGGCAAGCGGCCGCCCGGCCCGGTGCCGACCGGGGCGTCCGCCACCGAAATGGTGATCCGTACCCAGAAACGCCATATCATGCCGCGATCGACCAATCAGGCGACTTATATTCAAGCGCTCTACGACAATGAGCTGGTGTTCGGAATCGGGCCGGCCGGAACCGGCAAGACCTATCTGGCGGTGGCCGCGGCCTCGACCCTGCTGGCCAGGGGCGAGGTCGATCGACTGGTGTTGTCGCGGCCGGCGGTCGAGGCCGGCGAGCGGTTGGGTTTTCTGCCCGGCGACCTCAGGGAGAAAGTCGATCCCTATCTGCGCCCGTTGTACGATGCCCTCTACGACATGATGCCGGCGGACAAAGTGGTGAGCCGGCTGCAAAACGGCGAAATCGAAATCGCGCCGCTGGCCTTCATGCGGGGACGAACCCTGGCCAACGCGTTCGTGATCCTGGACGAGGCGCAGAACACGACCCCGGTGCAGATGAAGATGTTTCTGACCCGCCTGGGCGAGAATTCACGCATGGCGATCACCGGCGATCCCTCCCAAGTGGATTTGCCGCACGGCGCGCGCTCCGGCCTTGACGAGGCGTTGTCGATAATCGGCGCCCTCGACGAGGCCACGGTGGTGCGCTTCCATAACGCCGATGTGGTTCGCCATCCGCTGGTCACCCGCATCGTCCGTGCCTATGAGGCCTACGAGGCAAGGCAGCCCCGGGACCGTGAGGTGGGACCGAATCGGCGAGGTCCGGGACCGTGAACGCGGGCGTTGCTTACGCCGCCCGCGCCGGGGCGACGATCGCCGTGGCGGTGGAAGACGACCGTTGGCGCGCGGTCGCGGCCGATGTCGAGGACCGGTGCCGGATTGCCGCCGCCGCCGCGCTCGACGCGGTGGGCGCCGGTGACTCGGGCGAGCTGAGCCTGCTGCTGACCGACGATGCCCGGGTGCGGGCATTGAACGCCGCCTATCGCGGGCGCGACGCGCCGACCAATGTCCTGGCGTTCGGCGGCACAATCGAGGCCGGCGCCGGCCGGGAACCGCCGGCCGACGCTCCTCGACTGTTGGGCGATGTGGTCCTGGCGCTGGAGACGGTTGGCCGCGAAGCCCAGGAGCAGGGCAAGAGCATCGCCGATCATGTCAGCCACCTGATCGTGCACGGCACCCTCCATCTGCTCGGCTTCGATCACGGCCCGGACCGCCCGGCACGACGCATGGAGGCGCTCGAGATCGCCACGCTCGCCGGTCTCGGCATCGCCGATCCCTATCGACCGCCAGCCGCTCATGAGCAACCCACCAGCTAGCCACGGTACGCCGATCAACGGCGTCGAGAACGATCGCCAGACGGCTCAGTCGTTCGGCGCCCGGCTGCTGACGTTGCTGGGCTTGCGCGGCACCGAGACATCGTTTCGCGAATCCCTCGAGGAGTTGATCGAGGAGCATGACGAGGCTTCGGCGCCGCTCGATGACGACGAGCGGATCATGTTCCGCAACCTACTCGACTTCGCCGGTCTCGAGGTCGCCGATGTCATGGTGCCGCGCGCCGATATCGTCGCGGTTCCGGTCGGAACCTCGCTCAGCGATCTGATCGCGGTAATGCGCAAGGCGGGGCATTCGCGCCTGCCCGTCCATCGCGACACTCTCGACGACGTGGTCGGCATGATCCATGTCCGCGACCTGCTCGAATTCTGGGGCAACGACAAGGAATTTTCGCTGGCCGCGGTGGCGCGGACGCTGCTGTTCGTGCCGCCTTCGATGGCGGTGCCGGAACTGCTGCTGGAGATGCGGGCGACCAAGATTCACATGGCCATGGTGATCGACGAATACGGCGGCACCGACGGTTTGGTCACGATCGAGGATTTGGTCGAAGAGATCGTCGGTGAAATCGAGGACGAGCATGACCGGACCGTGGAGCCCAAGCTGGTCGAGCCGGACAACGGCGTGATCGAAGCCGACGCGCGGGTCCCGATCGAGGACCTGGAGGCGATGCTGGGCCTGGACCTGCGGCCGGATGATCGCGATGCCGATATCGACACCTTGGGCGGGCTGGTGTTCGATCTGGCCGGGCGGGTGCCGGTGCGCGGTGAGTTGGTCGCCCATCCCGCGGGAATCACGTTCGAGGTCGTGGACGCCGAGCCGCGCCGGGTGCGACGGTTGCGCGTGCACCATGCCGGCGATCGCGAACGTGCCGCGCCCCCCGCCGCCGGCTGACATCCCGCCCGCGGCGCCCGTGATCACGGCCACGGCCGCGCTGATCCGCCGGGCGGCCCGGCCCGGTTGGCGCCGATGGCTGCTGGCCGCGGCCTTGGGCGGCGTGGCGGTCTTGGCCCTGCCGCCCTTTTACCTGGTCCCGGTGCTGATCCCGAGCCTAGCCGGGCTGTTGTGGCTGATCGCGGCGAGCCGTGATGGGCGCGCCGCCTTCGCGGTCGGCTGGTGGTTCGGGTTCGGCCATTTCATCGCCGGTCTGTATTGGATCGCGAACGCGTTCGGGGTCGCCGGGGTGGCCGAATGGGCAGCCCCGTTGGCGGTTCTCGTCCTGGCCGCGACCGCCGCCCTGTTCATCGCCGCCGCCGCCCTCGGCACCAAACTCACCGGCACCCGCGGCGCGGCCCGCGTGATCGTGTTTGCGGTCGCCTGGACGGCGGCGGAATGGGCACGGGGGTCCCTGATCCTGGGCGGGTTTCCCTGGAACTTGATCGGATACGGGTGGTGTTTCTCCGACGCCATGATCCAGATGACGGCGGTAACCGGCATCTACGGCCTCAGCCTGGTGACCGTGTTCGCCGCGGCAACGCCGGCGGCGGTGGTCGCGCTCGATCAGCCTCCGGCGCGAAAGGGACCGGTGCGTTGGTGGCTGCCGGCCAGCGCCGCGCTGGGACTGGCGCTGATCTGGCTGGGCGGCGCCGCACGGTTGCCGGACGGCCCGGCGACTTCGTTCACCGACCTTCGCTTGCGCCTGGTCCAGGCCAATATCGCCCAGCACCACAAATGGCGGGACGATCTGCGTGCCCGTCATCTGGCCCGCCACCTCGAGATGACGGCGGCCAACGCCGAGGGCGTCGTCACCCATGTGATCTGGCCGGAGACGGCGATGCCGTTTTCCCTCGATCGCGATCCGGCGGCTCGCCAGAGATTGGCCGAAGTGGTGCCGCCGGGCGGCTTGCTGTTGACCGGCGTGATCCGAGTCGCCGGCGACGACCGGACGAGCTTGCGCATCTGGAACTCTCTGAGCGCGATCGACGAGACCGGCACCGTGGTCGGGACCTACGACAAATCCCATCTGGTGCCGTTCGGCGAATATGTCCCGCTGAGGGGGTGGTTGCCGATAGCCAAGCTGACCGCCGGCACCCGCGATTTCTCGGCCGGGCCGGGGCCGCGGACTCTCGATCTGCCGGGCCTGCCCGGGTTGAGCCCCCTGATCTGCTACGAAGCGATCTTCCCGGGCCGGGTACGGGACCCGGACGATCGCCCCGACTGGCTACTCAACATCACCAATGACGGCTGGTACGGGTTCAGCACCGGCCCCTTTCAGCATATGGCGCAAGCCCGGTTGCGCGCGGTCGAGGAAGGACTTGCCCTGGTCCGAGCCGCCAACACCGGAATCTCGGCGGTGGTCGATCCCTACGGGCGGGTGGTCGCGGCGCTCGGCCTGGCCGAGACCGGGGTGCTCGATTCAGGCCTGCCGCGGCCGCTGGTCACCGACACGATCTACCGCCGGGTCGGCGATTGGCCGCTGTTGGCGATCGTCTTGGTGACGGCCGGCTGGATGGGGTGGGTAAGGCACCGCGGCCGTCCGTGAACCTGCCCCGCGACCCCCGCCACAGCCACCTGACACCCGCTAACCGACTGATTCCCTAGCCCTTTATGGTCGAATCCCAGGCAGCCGAACTCCGCGCCTTGCCGACACGCGCTTTCCACTTTAGATCGCATTTAAGAGTAATTTGACACTTGAAAATCAAATTCCGCCCTATTAGATCAGTATTTATGGTGCCGCCCTTCAGTGAATTCTCGAAATTTCGGAATCGATAGGCCGAAACCACTGTGCCTTGATTGTATTATGATTCTGTCGCTCTATATGGAATTGTTGGGTTCCTGGCTCGTTATCGGCTAGTTTTTTTGGACAGATGACTATGCTAAGCGCTTGTCTTACCATGCGACAGGCAGTACAAGTCAGAATTCTGCGGTGGCGGAGGTTGTTGTAACAACCTCCTTAAATTACTACCGAGGGTCGAAACAGAGGCATTGTGCGGACATGACAAAGCTAACGGAACGTAACGCAATGCCTAAATCCACAGGTTTTATGGGGCGCTTGTGGTTTGTGATGGCAACTGTCAAAACAACGAGCTTGCAATAGGAGTCGCACAGATGGCCGCAAACCCCAACCCGGTGGATGTGCATGTCGGCAGCCGAATCCGGCTGCGGCGGACCTTGCTCGGAATGAGTCAGGAGAAGCTTGGCACGGCGATCGGGCTGACCTTCCAGCAAGTCCAAAAATACGAGCGCGGCACCAACCGCGTCGGATCCAGCCGGCTGTTTCAATTGTCAAAGGTGCTCAACGTTCCGGTGTCGTTTTTTTTCGACGACATGCCGGCGGAGGTCTCGGGACCGAAGGGCCATCTACAGGAAGCCTCGGAGCCGTTCGCGGACAATCCCCTGACCAAGCGCGAAACCCTGGAACTGGTCCGCGCCTATCATCGAATCGCCACCGCCCCAGTGCGCAAGCGCGTGTTCGAGTTGGTCAAGTCCTTGGCCGATCTGACCAATCCGAAATAGACATCTGCCGGCGCCGCGGCGCGCCGGGCAGGGTCGATCTCGAACCATCCGATAAGGTCTTGCCGGGGGCGCCGAGTCCCTGGATCGCGGAAGCGCGGGCGGCGCGATCGGCGGCGGCGGCGAGCCTTGGAGATTCTCGGGCCCAGGTGCTATTAACCACCTGCGCACCGCCCGGCGCGGCCGGGCGCGACGCAGCGCGCGCGACGCGAAAGGCGCGATGATCCTTTGGCCAACAGGGGGTTGGAAATGGCGAGATCCGACTATTTGTTCACCAGTGAATCGGTCTCGGAAGGCCACCCCGACAAGGTTTGCGACCGGATATCGGACGCGATCGTCGATGCCTTCCTAACCACCGATCCGATCGCCCGGGTGGCGGTGGAGACCCTGGCCACCACCAACCTGGTGGTGATCGCCGGCGAGACCCGGGGCCCCCAGATCCGACCCGAGGAGATCGAAAAAATCGCCCGTGCCGCGGTCCGCGACATCGGCTACGAACAGGATGGCTTTCATTGGGAGCGTTCGCGGGTCGACGTGTATTTGCACAGCCAGTCCGCCGACATCGCCCAGGGCGTCGACGCCGCCGGCAACAAGGACGAAGGCGCCGGCGATCAAGGCATCATGTTCGGCTATGCCTGCCGCGAGACCGACGTGCTGATGCCGGCGCCGATCCACTTCAGCCACCAGATTCTGAGATCCCTGGCGGAGGCCCGCCACTCCGGCGCCGAGCCCGGCCTGGGCCCAGATTCCAAAAGCCAGGTGACCCTGCGCTATGTGGACGGCAAGCCGGTCGGCGCGACCTCGGTCGTGGTGTCCACCCAGCACAGCGCGGATCTGAACCAGGATCAGGTGCGCGAGATCGTGCGCCCGCACGTGCTCAACGTGCTACCGGACGGCTGGATGTGCGGGGAAGACGATTTCTATGTCAATCCCACCGGGCGGTTCGTGATCGGCGGCCCGGACGGCGATTCGGGCCTTACCGGGCGTAAGATCATCGTCGATACCTATGGTGGGGCCGCACCCCATGGCGGCGGCGCGTTTTCGGGGAAAGATCCGAGCAAGGTCGATCGTTCCGCCGCCTATGCCGCCCGCTATCTGGCCAAGAACGTGGTCGCCGCCGGACTGGCCGAGCGATGCACGATTCAGCTCGCCTATGCGATCGGCGTGTCGCGGCCGCTGTCGGTTTATGTCGATATCGAGGGCGGCAACGGCGTCGACGAGGACCGCCTGTCGCGGGTGTTGCAGGACCTGGTCGATTTGTCACCGCGCGGCATTCGCGAACATCTGGGTCTCGACAAGCCGATCTATGCCCGCACTGCCGCCTACGGCCATTTCGGCCGCCCGGGCGAGGCCGATGGCGGATTTTCCTGGGAACGCACCGACCTGACCGAGGCGTTGCGATCCGCCTGCGGCTGAGGCGCCGGGCGCCCGCGCCCCGGCCCCGCGACACGACCCCGCGACACGACCATGGGGGCGGAGCATTCGCGACCGCCGTCCACGTTCGGACGCCGGCATGGCCCGCGCCTGCGGCCCGCCCGCCGGGCGCTTCTGGCCACACTGTTGCCGAGGCTCGCTCTTGCCGTGCCAACCGGTTCGGCTTCGGCGCCGACCGCGATCGATCCGGCGGCCGCGTTCGGGAGCACGATCACCGACCTGTGGCTCGAGATCGGCTTCGGCGCCGGCGAGCATCTCGCCGCTCAGGCAGCGGCTCATCCCGAGATCGGCCTGATCGGCTGCGAGCCCTATGTGAACGGAGTCGCGGCGCTGCTGTCGCGGATCGACGCCGTCGGCCTGACCAACATCAGAATCGTCGCCGATGACGCGCGCCCGTTGCTGGCCGCCCTGCCCGCGGCCTGCCTGGGGCGGGTGTTCATCCTGTTCCCGGATCCCTGGCCCAAACGACGCCATCACAAACGGCGCCTGATCAGCACCCGCGCCCTGGCCGAATTGGCGCGGGTGATGAAGGATGACGCCGAGCTGCGCCTGGCCACCGATCACCGCGAATATGCGCGTTGGATGCTGCGCCATCTGTTGGCCGATCCGGATTTTTTCTGGACCGCGCGATGCCCCCGCGACTGGCGCGAGGCGCCGCCCGATTGGCCGGAGACCCGCTACCAGATCAAGGCCGCGGCGGCGGGCCGACCGGCCATGTTTTTGCGGTTCCGCCGGCGCGTCCGTGGCCGGCCGGCCGAAAACCGCCGGCCAAGGGCTTAAACTCTTGAAGGGCGCACCGAAATCGTTATATACGAAGCAACGAGTTTGATGAGCCTCGTTATCAGGACTGATTGGAATTGTCAGTGGGCCGCGCGCCCACGTTTTTGTTTTCGCTTTGGGCGCGTGCCCAAGGATTTCGGGCAGGATGGACCAGGTTAAGGCGATTGAGCGATTGATCGCCCCGACCGTGCAAGCGATGGGGTATGCTCTGGTCCGGGCGCGGCTGAGCGGCGACCGGAGGCGCACCCTTCAGGTGATGGCCGAGCGCACCGACGGTCAGGCGATGACAGTCGATGATTGCGCCTCCATCAGCTGGGCGGTATCGGCCCTGCTTGATGTCGAGGATCCGATCCGGGGCCGCTACGACTTGGAGGTCAGTTCGCCCGGGATCGACCGCCCGCTGGTCAGGCTGGATGATTTCGCCCGTTTCGCCGGCTTCCAGGCGACCGTGGAGACAGACGCCGCGAGCGCCGGCAGGCGACGCTTCAAGGGCCGGCTCGAGGGTGTCGCCGGTCAAGAGGTGCGCATCGATCTGGGTGGCGCGGCCGGGGTGGTCACGGTGCCATTCGATGCGATCAGTCGCGCCAAGTTGGTGCTCACGGACGAATTGATCAGGACGAGTTTGAAGGAAACAGACAGCGGATAAGGGGACATGGTGAGCGAAGTTGGCCAGGGCCTGGCGCGGCCGGAGCTTCTCCAAGTCGCGGATGCGGTGGCCCGAGACAAGAGTATCGACCGCGAAATCGTGATCGAGGCGATGGAGCAGGCGATCCAGACCGCCGGCCGGAGAAAATATGGCCAGGAACTCGAGATTCGGGCTGAAATCGATCGGACCACGGGCGAGATTCGGCTGGCCCGGGTGCGAACGGTCACGGAGGAATCGGAAATCGAGGACGAGGCGATCCAAATTTCGGTGGCCGATGCCCAGGCGCTGCGGCCCGATCTCGAACTCGGCGGCGCGCTGATCGAACCATTGCCGCCGATCGATTTGGGCCGTGTCGCGGCGCAGGCGGCGAAGCAGGTGATCGTGCAAAAGGTTCGCGAGGCCGAACGCTCGCGCCAATACGAGGAATACAAGGACCGCGTGGGCGAGATCGTCAACGGCCTGGTCAAGCGCACCGAATACGGCAATGTGATCGTGGATCTGGGTGGCGGCGAGGCCGTGCTGCGCCGCGACGAGACCGTGCCGCGCGAAAACTTCCGCAATGGCGAGCGGGTTCGCGCCTACATTTACGACGTGCGGGAGGAACCGCGGGGTCCGCAGATATTTCTGTCACGCACGCACCCCGAGTTCATGGCCAAATTGTTTGCCCAGGAAGTGCCCGAAATCTACGACGGTATCATCGAGATCAAATCGGTGGCGCGGGATCCGGGCAGCCGGGCCAAGATCGCGGTGGTGTCCAACGATTCGCGTATCGATCCGGTCGGCGCCTGCGTCGGCATGCGCGGCAGCCGGGTTCAGGCGGTGGTCAATGAACTGCAGGGCGAGAAGATCGACATCATTCAGTGGAATCCCGACCCGGCCACCCTCATCGTCAACGCCCTTGCCCCCGCGGAGGTCACGAAGGTCGTGCTCGACGAGGATCAGAGCCGAATCGACGTGGTGGTGCCCGACGACCAGTTGAGTTTGGGAATCGGTCGTCGCGGGCAGAACGTCCGCCTGGCCTCGCACCTGACCGGATGGAACATCGACATCATGACCGAGGGTCAGGAATCGGAGCGTCGGATCGAGGAATTTCGAACCGCCTCGGCAATGTTCATGGAAGCGCTCAACGTCGATGATGTCCTCGCCCATCTCCTGGTCACCGAAGGTTTCGGGGATGTCGAGGCGGTGGCCTTCGTGCCGGTCGGGGAACTGGCCGAGATCGAAGGCTTCGGCGAGACGCTGGCCGAAGAGCTGCGCCAGCGCGCCCAGCAGCATTTGATCGAACGTGACGAACGGCTGTCGGTGGAGCGCCGGGAGCTGGGCGTGGCGGACGCCTTGGCGGCGATCGAAGCGTTGACCCCGGCGATGCTGGTCGCGCTCGGCAAGACCGGCGTCCAGACACTCGACGACCTCGGGGATTTGGCCAGCGACGAATTGATCGAGATCGTCGGCGGCGACATTCTGGCGGCCGAGGAAGCGGACCGAATCATCATGGCGGCGCGGGCG
>CAJWQN010000080.1 GCA_913045505.1 uncultured Rhodospirillaceae bacterium
GCTCGGCGACGGCAGCCGGGTGACCAAGCACGACCAGCGGGTGGCGGCCACCGGCTCGGTCGACCATCACCCGAAACGAAATCCTCACCGCGCTCAACAAGCTGGATGCTTTCATTCTGGCGATCGTCCAAGGGAGCAACGGCTATGCGTCGAAACCCCGTTATATCCGCGAGCCGTTCGGCAAGGAGCCCGACTTCGGCACAACCAGTGTGACGTATAGGATAGCCGACTTGATAACAGGAGCTATACCCCCGTGCTGACGCATCTCACGATCCGCAACTTCAAACTGTTTAAGTCCGTTGATATTGAACTCGGCGACAGGGTCGTGTTTATCGGGCCAAACAATTCGGGCAAGACCTCGGCGCTTCAGGCGCTCGCTCTTTGGGACATCGGACACAAGCGCTGGGTTGAGAAGCGAGGCGCCGGCGAAGTTCCGAAGAAGCGCCCCGGAGTTACGATTAATAGACGAGATCTCATCGCCGTGCCAGTGCCGACAGCAAATCTTCTGTGGCGCAACATGCATATGCGCGAACATATGCGCGAATCGCAGAGAAAGGGTACACGGAATATCCGCATTGACATCATCGTCGAGGGCGCGTCCGACGGTGAGAGTTGGAAATGTGGCTTGGAATTCGATTATGCCAACGACGAATCGTTTTATTGTCGGCCCTTGCGTTTGAGTGAGGGGCAACAACCGGATCGTATGCCAGTTCCAGAAAAGGCTGCGGAGATCATTGTTGCCTTCCTACCACCGATGTCTGGTTTGACAGCGACCGAAACTCGCCTGGACATGGGTGCAATTAGTGTACGTCTAGGGGAGGGGCGAACTGCAGAAGTGTTACGCAATCTTTGCTATCAAATTGTCGCTGGTGAAGATGGCCAGCGCCGTTGGGCTGATCTAGCCAAACGGATCCAGCATTTTTTTGGCGTGACTCTTGAGGAGCCGATCTACATCAAGGAGCGCGGTGAAGTAACATTATCTTATCAGGAGAAGGGAAACCGGCTCGACATTTCGTCCTCCGGACGCGGCTTACAACAAACTTTATTACTGTTGGCCCATATGCTGGTGAACCCTCGTTCAGTGTTGCTCTTGGACGAGCCGGATGCTCACTTGGAGATTCTGCGTCAGAGGCAGATTTATGATCTCCTTACCGAAACTGCTCGTGAGCATAATAGTCAAATTGTGGCTGCAAGCCATTCCGAGGTTATCCTCAACGAAGCGGCGGATCGGGACCTCGTGGTTGCCTTCGTGGGGACACCTCACCGAATTGATGACCGCGGGTCACAAGTGCTGAAATCTCTCAAGGAAATCGGTTTCGATCAGTATTACCAAGCAGAGGAGACAGGTTGGGTTCTCTATCTGGAGGGCTCGACTGACCTCGTCATCCTGCGTGCCTTTGCGCAACTCCTTGACCATCCTGTCCAAGGTCAGCTGGAGCGTCCGTTCGTCCATTATGTGTCGAACCAACCTTCGAAGGCGCTAAATCATTTTTATGGACTTCGGGAAGCGAAGCCCGATTTTTGCGGTATCGCGGTTTATGACAGATTGGAAGGGGATAAGCCGAACGACCCCAACCTCCGCCAACACATTTGGCATCGCCGTGAGATTGAAAACTACTTGACCAGCCGGGACGTGTTACTTGCCTGGACGAAGGAGGCCGCAAGTCGCAAGACGGAGGGGCCGTTGTTCTCGGAGAGTTGGGAGCCGATGATGGAGGAGACCATTGGCGAAATCGAGCGCGCGAACGAGACATTGGGAAAGCCCTCGCCTTGGGGCGACGAAATTAAGGTAACGGATGATTTCCTCGATCCGTTGTTTGAAAGATTCTTCAAGAAGTTGGGGATACCCAATCTTATGCGCAAGACCAACTATCACGAACTGGCTCGTTTCATTCTGATGGAACAACTCGATCCAGAGATCAGTACGGTTCTCGACGCAATCCGAGAAGTAGCTGGGCAAGCGCGACCGAGATTGGATTGATGAATACCGTCCGAAAAAGACTCATTGAAGTTGCGCTACCGCTGGAGGTAATCAACAAGGCATCGGCGCGGGAGACGTCGATCCGCCAGGGGCATCTGCTCACCCAGCTGAGCGTGATCCAGCGCGGGCTTGCCGCATTGGCGGCGGCTTCGGTGCTCCACGGCGACCGGCGCACCGACCTTGCCGGCACCAGTCTGGCGGCGGCGGTGGCCGCGATCCAAGTGATGCGCGGCCAAGATTCGGCGGGCCGCGAAGCGGCGGACGTATAATCCGATGGTCAAGCTCGACAAGATCTATACCCGGGGCGGCGACGGCGGCGAGACCTCGCTCGGCGACGGCAGCCGGGTGACCAAGCACGACCAGCGGGTGGCGGCCACCGGCACGGTCGACGAAACCAACGCGGTCGTCGGCCTGGCCCGCCTCCACAGCGATGGCGACGCCGACGCGATGCTGGCGCGCATCCAGAACGATCTGTTCGACTTGGGCGCCGATCTGTGCGTGCCACCGGGGGCCGAGCGCAAGCCGGCGCTCAGGGTGAGCACGGCCCAGGTCTTGCGCCTGGAGGCGGAAATCGACCGGATGAACGAGGGCCTCGCGCCGCTCGAGTCCTTCATCCTGCCCGGCGGCGCCGCCTCCGCCGCGACCCTGCACCTGGCCCGCACCGTCGCCCGGCGCGCCGAGCGGCTGGTCAGCGAACTGGCCCAGACCGAGGCGGTGTCGCCGGAATCTCTGGCCTACCTCAATCGCCTGTCCGATCATCTGTTCGTGCTGGCGCGGGTGCTCAACGATCGAGGCCGCGACGACGTCCTGTGGCAGCCGGGGGCGAATCGCTGAGAGGCCCGGACAACGTGGTCCTCGATCTGATCCAGACCGCGCTTGGCGACCCCCAATCGGGCTGGGCGATCGGCGGCTACGGCGCCATCGCCGAATTTCGTCGCCGCGACGGCGACCACGCGACGGTGGACTTGGAGCCCGGGGGCGGGACCGTGATCACCGATCTCGGCGCGCTTCGCATTGCCCTCGCGCCGGGTGTCCAGGTCGTGCCTTACGAGACACCGACCCGACGCCCGGGAGTCTGGCTGCACGGGGTGGCGTTTTGCCTCGATGACCGAGCGGCCGCCATGGACGGCCAATCGGCGATCCGCGAACGCGGACCCGACCGCGACGCGATTCGGGCCCGGGATCGCGACCAGGTGCTGTTCGATCTGGGCCTCGGCGCTTGGGCGATCACCATGGCGGTGCGCACCGGCGACCGCGCCTTGATGGACAGCCTGCGCGCCGCCGCCGGGCGGTCCCTGCTCGCGCCCGAAGAGCCGATGATGGCGGCGCTGATCGCGGCCAACCCCCATCGGGTGTGCTTGTCCAAGCTCGGCCGGATCGAGGTCACCGGGAACATCGGCCTCTCGCGCGCCACCGAGGGTGGCGGACCCGGTCCCCACACCCATGTGATTCCCAAGCTCCTGGTCGAAGGCCGCGGCCATGGCCCGGACGTGCCGGTCCCGCCCGGCCAATCGGCGGCCTTGTATCTGTTCCCGCCCAACCCAGTGGTCGATGCCGAGGGCGGGCGCATCCCGTTCGATCCGGCGCGTCACGCCCGGTTCCAGGCCATTTACGAGCGCTTCGCCGATCCCGAACTGGTCGCGCTCAAGGGCGCGACGGTCGCGGCGGTCCGGGCCGACAAGTCGGCCGCATCGGCGCCGTCCGGGCTCGGTCGGGCCGAATCCGCCGCCCTACGCGTGGCGCTCCGCCAATTGGGACATGGCGACGGCCCGTCGCCGAGCTTGGCCGCCTGGTCCGCCCGCTATGACACCGGTCGCGACTGAACACACTGACGCCGAGAGTCCGATCGGCCTTGAAGCTGAGTTCGCCGAGCGCCACCAGGACCGCGCGGTCAGTGTCGTGGCGCGGGTCCGGCAGGCGCACCGGTGCTCCCCGGTCGAGGGCGATCGAGAGGAAGGCGCGCACCTCCGCGGCGCGGCGACCGCCACCAGCAGCGCGGCCGGGCCCAGGCCGAGGGCTCACGCCGCCTTGGCCGGCCGAGGGGTCAGGCGAACAGGCCCAGGGTCTCGAAATCGCCCTTGAGCACGACGGCGGGATCGAGGCCCAGCCATTCGCCGATCATGGTCGCGTAGACCCGGCGGAAATCGGTGGTGTGGATCAGGTTGCCGTCGTCGAGTTCGGTCAGGCTCGGCGGCGCGCCGTAGACCCCGCCCTTGACCGCGTCGCCGATCACGTACATCGGCGTCGCGGTGCCGTGATCGGTGCCGCCGCTGGCGTTTTCCGGCACCCGGCGGCCGAACTCGGTGAACACCATCATCGCGATGTCCTTGCCGCGGCCGATGCGGTCGATGTCGGTCATGAAACCGTGAATGGCGTCGGAGGTGTAGGTCAGCAGACGGGCGTGCAGGTCGACCTGATGGACATGGGTGTCGAAGGCGTTGTTGCGGTAGTTCACGTAGTAGAGCCGGGTCGGCATATCGGCGTCGATCAGGGCCGCGACCTTGCGCAGGTCCCGGGCCAGCGGCAGCTCCAGGCCATAGCTCACGTCAGTCGCGTAGTCGGCCCAGGCCTGGCGGACGAAGTCGGCGCTCTTCAGCGCGCTTGTCGCCAGGCCGCTGAGATAGGCCAGCGTCCCATTGGCCGAGTTCGCATCACCGGTCAGGGATTCGAACCAGGGCTGCTGCTCGAACCGGCCCTCGCGCATGAACCGGTTCGGGTCGTCGAACACCAGCGGCGCGTGGATTCGCGACCGCACTGCCAGCGACTGCGCCTGGCCGATGTTGACGATCATGTTCTCGCTTGGCGTCGGGCTCATGGCGTCGGCGATCCGGCCAACCCAGCCCAGCTTTTCGCCGGCGATCGGCACCCCGGTATGCCAAAAGCCCATGGCGGCGAAATGGGACAGGATCGGGTTGTCGTATCCGCAGCCGTGGACGATCGCGAACTTGCCGTCCTTGTAAAGCCGCTCGAAGCCGGCGAGCGCCGGGTGAAAGCCGAAATGATTGTCGAGCTTGCGCAAATCCTCGGCCGGGATCCCGATCTTGGGCCGCTGGCGATAATAGGCGTCGTCGCCGTAGGGGACGATCGTGTTGAGGCCGTCATTGCCGCCGTCCAACTCGACCACGACCAGAATACGGTCCGGATCGGCCGCGGCCGCCAGGGCTTTCGCGGCCGGCGAGAAGGCGAGCGGCAAGCCGAGGCCGTAGGCACCGCCCTTCAGCACCGCGCGGCGGCTCAACCGGATATCGGGAGTGAGGATCTTGGCGGTCATCGACTTGCCCCTTGGCTCTGGGATGCGGGTTGTGATCAGGAGAGTTGGTATTCGGGCGTGCTCATGATCAGGTGGACGAGCGCGCGCAACGGCTCGTCCAGGTAGCTGATGGCGAAGGCGATGTCGTTGGTGCCCAGTTCGCGGTCCAGGAACGCGATCAGGCTGGCCCGATGGTCCGCCCTCAAGGGCGCGCGCAACAGCCGGGTCAGGAAGTGATCGACCACCTGCGAGGTGGTCCGGAGATCGGCGTCCTGGACCATGCCCACCAGATCGACGGCCGGCGGGTCGCGCGGAATGGGCTTGACCCGTTTCATCGCCATGACGGTGCCGTGATAGGCGCCGTAGCGGGTGTTGTACTCCTCGTCGGAGACCGCGACCATCATGTCGGCCATGGACATCATATTGCCGGTGCTGGCGCCTTCCACCGTGGCGGTGCTGATATCGAGGCCCACATCAAGCTTGGCGCCGACATCGCGGTAGATCTTGGTCAAGGCGCGCTCCGGCGCCCGGAATTCGCCGACCGGCGGAAACAGCACCGATTTGGCGAAATTGCCGCGCTCGACCAGGGTCGCCGGGGTGATCCAACTGCGCCCGCCCTCCCAGCCGGCGACGTTGGGCGGATACAGGAGCTTCTGGCCCAGAGCGTCGGTCACGGCGTGGAAATCGGGCACGCCCGGAAACGCCCGCAGCCCGAGCTTTCGATAGGTCGAGACCACCAACTGCACCGGGCTCTTGATCTGGGTCGCGACGACCGCGGGGCCGTAGAAATCCCGCGACAGGAACATCGCCCGCAACAATGGCTTCATGTCGTAATCGTTGTCGCGGAAGATGGCGGCGAGCCGGTCGATCAGTGCCGGCGGCGCATTCTCGGCGGCGAAAAAGCGATAGAGCTTGGCCGCGATGAAGCGGGCGGTCGCCGGCTGGTCGAGGACGATGTCGATGATGTCGACGCCATCGAAATTTCCGGTCCGGCCCATGAAGGTCTTGGGCCCGTCGTCGTGGCGGGCGGTATCGACCACGAACTGGAGCCGATCGTTGGTCCAGCCGGTGAAGGCGCGGGCGGCCTCGCGGATATCGGTCTCGGTGTAGTTGCCGATGCCGATGGTGAACAGTTCCAGAATCTCGCGGGCGAAATTCTCGTTCGGGGAGCCCTTGACGTTCTCGCCCGCGTCCAGGAACACCAGCATGCCCGGGTCCTGGGCGACCGCGACCATCAATTGCCGGTAATTTGTCGCGCCCAGGGTCCAGAACAGCTCGAGCTGGTTGAGCATCTTGCGATAGTCGCGGACCTTGGCGTCGGTGGTCGCGAAATGGCCGTGCCAGAACAGCGCCAGCTTCTCTTCGAAGGGCCGGGCCGTGTTCTGCATCCGGTTCGCCCACCACTGGCCCAGGCGATGGGCCTCCAACCGGTCCGAGCGCAAATAGTAGAAATACTTGTTGACCACGTACTGGTAGGGCCGGTCGCCGCCGGGCTTGACCTTGACGCCCATCGATTCGCCGTCCGCCCGTGCCCAGCGCACGGCCTCGGCGCGGCTGCGCGGAAACGGCTCCATGCCGGGATCGAAAATGCCGGATTCGTCGAACGGGGCGAGATGGTCGTTGACCACCGTCTCGAAATCGACCAGCCAGGCGACCGCTTGAGCGGGCGTCAGCGCCGCCAGCCGGGCCACTTGTTCCGGGGTGCCGCCGAAACCGGCGCGCTCCAGCAAGTGCGCGGCGCGGTCCGCGGTCCATTCGGCGGCGGTGATCGGCGTCAGGTCGCCGATCCAGGACTCCGGTCCCGCCCCACTCCGAGCCGGATTGGCCGAGGCCAGGGAAATCGCCATCACCGCCGCGATCGCCAGCGCCGCCCGACGTCCAAATCCGTTCATGTCCATACCTCCCATTCGAGGACCCAGTATAGCATCGCCGAGCATCGCACATCCCTATCGAAGCTATTCACCTCATTGCGAACCGGCACCGCCGTGGGCTAAGATGGACGCGAGCCCCGCCCTCGGACAGCGACGAAAGGCGCCCGCCCCCGTGGACTTCACCTTCACTTCCGAGCAAGAGCAGATTCGCGCCGCCATCGAGCGCGTCTGTGCCCGCTTCGACGACGCCTACTGGCTCGCCCGCGACCGTAGCGGCGAGTTTCCCCATGACTTCTCGGCCGCCATTGCCGCCGACGGCTGGCTCGGCATCGCCATGCCGCCGGAATATGGCGGCGCCGGCCTCGGAATCACCGAGGCGGCGCTGATGATGCACACCATCGCCGCCTCGGGCGCGGCCATGAGCGGCTGTTCGGCGGTCCATATGAACATCTTCGGCCCCAACACCGTCGTCGTGTTCGGCACCGACGAGCAAAAGGCGCGCATGCTGCCGCCCCTGATCCGGGGCGAGGAACGCGCCTGCTTCGGCGTCACCGAGCCGGATTCCGGGCTCGACACCACCCATCTCAAGACCCGCGCGGTGCTGGACGGCGATCATTACCTGGTCAACGGGCGCAAGGTCTGGACCTCGACCGCCCAGGAGGCCGACAAGATTCTCCTGATCGCGCGGACCACGCCCTTGGAGGACTGCGCCAAGGCGAGCGACGGCCTGAGCCTGTTCTACACCGACCTCGACCGGGACCGGGTCGAGGTCCGCGAGATCGAGAAAATGGGCCGCCACGCGGTCGATTCGAACGCGCTCTTCATCGACGATTTGGTCGTGCCGGTAGCGGATCGGATCGGCGACGACGGCAAGGGCTTCCAATATCTCTTGCACGGCCTCAACCCGGAGCGGGTGCTGGTCGCGGCCGAGGGCGTGGGCATCGGCAAGGCGGCGCTCGGCCGGGGCGCGGCCTACGCCCGCGAGCGCGTGGTGTTCGGCCGTCCGATCGGCCAGAACCAGGCGATTCAACACCCCTTGGCCGAATCCTGGTGCGAACTGGAGGCGGCCGAGTTGATGACCTTCAAGGCCGCCGCGCTCTATGACGCGGGCGAACCTTGCGGTCTGGAAGCCAACGCCGCCAAGTTCCTCGCCGCCCGCGCCGGCCTGGCCGCATGCGAGCGCGCCGTGCTCACCCATGGCGGCTTCGGCTATGCCCGCGAATTCCACGTCGAGCGCCTGCTGCGCGAGCAATGGATCAACCGCATCGCTCCGGTCAGCGAACAGCTCTTGCTCTGCTACATCGCCGAACGCGCCCTGGACATGCCGAAATCCTATTGAGACGCGACGGCGATCTCGGGGCTGGCCGAGTTCCAGACAAGGCGATTTTTGCGCAAATCGTGATAGCCTGATAGATAACGGGTAGTCATGGGATTGTGGCAGGCGGGGGATCGCTAGATGGCGGGTTACAAACATCTTCTCATCGCGGCCGCGGTGGTGCTGGTCGTGGCCGGATGCAGGGCCAAGCCGGACGAATCGGTGGCGCTGGACACTGCCGAGTTGGGATGGCTCGAAAAGGGCACCATCGGTCCGGTATCGGCGTTCAACGAGGGCCTGCGCACCGGCTACCTCGGCCTCGCGTCTTATGAATTCGTCCAGAAATCGCGCCGCGCCGCCCAGGGTCACATGGTCGGCCCCGATCACCCGGACAGCCGCCGCCTGCCGCCGGACGCGGTGGTTCCGGTCGAGGCCGGCCATGAACGGATGGTCCGTACCCTGTATCTGGGCGCCGCAGACGTGGCGCCCGAAGCGGCGGCCCGCATGCAGGTCCAGTTCGATTGCTGGATCGACGGTCTGGAACGGGATGGCGCCTATTCCAGCTTCGCGGTTTGCGGCGACGGCTTCCGTGCCGCGCTGGCCGAGGTCGAGGCCGCCTGCCAGGCGGCCCTCGACAAGAAATGCGCGGCGGCGGAGCCGGTGATGGCAATGGAGACACCGGCGCCGGCGCCGATGACGGTGACCGAAACGCCCGCCCCCGAGCCCGAGCCCCAGCCGCCGGCCCCGCGAAGCTTCATCGTGTTCTTCGATTGGGACCGATCGGACCTCACCAACGAGGCCCTGGGCATCCTGAGCACGGCCGCCGATTATGTCGCCAGCCGGGGCATCTCACGGGTCGAGACCACCGGCCATGCCGACCGATCCGGCTCGGACGCCTACAATATGGGCCTGTCGCGGCGCCGGGTCGACGCGGTCGCCGCGGAACTGGCCCGGCTGGGCGTGGCCCGGGATGGCATCGCCACCGCCTGGCGGGGCGAGCGCGAGCCTCTGGTCGAGACTCCGGACGGCGTCCGCGAACCTCAGAACCGCCGGGTCGAGATCGTATTCCCCTAGCGAGCTGTCCGCGCCCGGATATCTCGCCGAGCATGGGTGCATCGAGGCACAGACGGAGGTCGGTCAGAAACGGCGGGCAGGTCTCGCGTTTGGTCCCGAACGGGGGTCACCCATTAGGCCTCCCGTTGCAAGAGCAAACATCTTTTTCCCCGCTGGCGCGGCGCCGGCGGGTTGTTTCGGTTTCTTTGCGTCCCCGTGGCCGGCTACGCCGGGCGCGGTGTTCGTTCGGATTGGCGTCGGCGTGAGAAGCGCGCACCAGCCACCCATTAGGCCCCGAGCTTGTGACCCCGAACTTGTGACCATGAACCCGGTCAAGACACCCGCAATCGGGAAAGCAAGTTCGCGCGAAATTCGACCACAACATTGTACCTTTATCGCCTTGCTACGAGCAGACAAGCCGGGAAGGAGGCACAAGATCGACCAAAGCTGGAACAACGACATATCCCGTCCACGAAATGTTCGTCAATAAGTACAATGACCCCTTTTCAATGGCCCCGTTTTACAATGACCCCATTTTATGCACCCATTTTTCGACGGATCTCGTTCACGAAATTTTCGTCGGTGAGTATCGATAAGTACGATGACCCCATTTTTCAATGACGCCATCTTTTCGACAGGCTTTGCACGTCCGGTGTCTCGACGGGAACTCTGGAGAATTGACGGGCGCGGCCGACGAGCGCGTCCGGTATCTCGGCGGGAACTCCGGAGAAATGACGGCGCGGCCGACGAGCGCGTCCGGTGTCTCGGCGGGAACTCCGGAGAATTGACGGGCGCGGCCGACGAGCGGTTCCGGTCGCCGGCGGCTATTCGGATCTGACCCGCTGCAGGCAGGTCTCGATGCCGTGGGAGCCGGCCGCGGGCAGGGCCGCGGCGAACGCGGCCAAGCCATCGGGTTGGAGCGCCAGCGCACGCTCCAGCAAGCGCGTCGCGCGGCCACAGAACCCCTCGGGATGGTCGAAGCTGCGCTGTGAGGCCGCGTTGGCCATGCGGGTGATGAAGCTGTCGAGTTCCCGTTTGGCGCCGCCCGCATGGCGCCTATGGAACAGCATGCGCAGGGTCGTGCCGCGATCGACCAGGACCGGCTTGAATTTCTCGACGAACCCATTGTAGAGGTCGCGCTTGCCGCAACTGAGCGCGGCGACCATCAGTTCGGACTGAAGAATTCTAGTCTCGAGCGCGGTCTGCTCGACCGGGCTCGCGCAGGCGGCCGCCTGAGCCGCCGGGGTCGCGCCGAAGGATGCCAACAGCAACGCCCCCGTCGCCGCCCAGCGCAGGTATCCGAATCCGGCCATCTTACCGCCCCCCAACCCTCGACGCCCAAGCTCGCGCCAACGACAATTATGGCGCCATTATGGCAAATAGGGCCGAAATCGGCAATCGAAACTCGGGACGGTGTCGCTAGCAGATGATATGTCCGGTTTATGTAGCACATGATCTGTCCGGTTTATGTTCGAGCCTTTT
>CAJWQN010000081.1 GCA_913045505.1 uncultured Rhodospirillaceae bacterium
AGATAGGTGCGGTGGATACCGACGACTCGCCGGTCCGAGCCCTGAACGGCCGCCACCATCGCCGGCAACAGCAAGCTGGTCGGGCCGTGGCGGAGCGCGCCGTTGAAGCGGATGGTCGGCGGGACCGGAATCGTGATCCCGCGCGCTCTCAAGTACGTCTCGGCCAGGGTCCCGGCCGCCGGCTCGGCCGCCTTCCATATCTCGCGAGCATGGGCGATGCGTCGGCACTGGTCGACGTCGTTGTCCGCCTTCGGGCTCGACTTCGGGCTCGACTTCGGCGTTGGCTTCGCCCGGCTCGAGTTATCCGACCGCGCGCGCTCATCGAGGCCCAACCATTCGAGCGCCCACGCGATGGCCGCGCCCTTGGTCAGGCTCCTGGTCGCCATGATCAGGTCGATAAGGTCACCGCCGTCATCGGGGCCACCGGCGAAATCGCACCAGATTCCCGATTTCGGGCCGGACAGGTGGACGCCGAGGCTATCGCCGGGTTCGCCAGCGATCGAGCCACACCGCCATTCCTGGGTCTCGCGATGCCCTTGCGGCAATAATTCGGGCACCAGCGCCTCGATGCGATCGCCGAGGGCGGCCTTTATTTCGGCGATTGATGGGCCGCGGTCAGTCATCGCAAGGCGCCCCATATCGGGCGCGAATCCGGGTCAGCAACAATTCCCAGACGCGCCACGGAAGCACCACTATCGGGTCCGCGCGGTCACGGACCAAGAACATGGCGTCGTTTTCGCCGAGCCAGCGTTCAAGCTGGACGAAGCCTTCGCCGTTGGCCCTGGCCTTGACCTCGGTGGTCAATGTCGTGTCCTCGATGCCGAAGGGGTTGATGTCGATGTCACCGGAGAACCGACCACCAGCGGCACCAGACAACGGCACGCGCTGGGCGTCGATCCCGAGGGCGCGGTGGCGTTGCACGATCTCGCGTTCGCGGCGGTCGCCCTTTTGACGGGGTGCGCGTCCGCCGGTCATTGTCTGCCTCCGCAAAATGCTTCTTGATCGCCTTGCGGAACCCAAGGGCACGTTCCCGCCTCTATGTCCGTCAGGAATGCGTCCAGCCAAGCATCGCCGTCGTAATCTTTGCCGAGTAGACCCAACACCGTTTCAGCAAAATTTGGAGAAAACTGGACTGCTTCGACCAGCCATTTCTTGAATGTCTCGGTGTCGCCCTCGAAACACTTCTGGGCCTCGGCAAGGGTTGTCGCCATGTCACGCTGGTTGTCCTTCGCCCGTTTCCAATGGTCTTTGATTTCCTTGGTTCTTTCATCAAAGGCCTTGTGCCGCCGGGCCAGTTTGACGGCTTGCGTGAGGGTCAAATGCGAAACGGTTTCGTATTCGTCCGCGAACGCACCAACGATCCGCTTGTCTCTTGCAAGCGCCATATAAATTTGAGCTGCGCGCTGCGAAAAGGTGAACTTCTCCTTCACCCAAGCCCGAAAGGTTCCGTGCGGGGCGACTTTCTTGGCCTCGATAAGAAGCTCGCCCATGCGTAGAAGGTGCATGACGCCCTTTACCTCACAGGCTCGCTTTGACCTGTCGTGCTGATTGATTTCCCGAGCGAGATCAGCAAGCACGGCGGTGCTGTTCGCGCCGGTCGCCGTCATGACCGCCACCTCAGGATCGCGCGGCGCCCGCGATGAAGTTGCGGCCGGATTGTCGTCAGTCTTGCGAGGCGGAGAGGGATCAGGTAGAAGGTCGTCATCGATTGCTGATCCTTGTGCTCGTGAGGCAGAGGATTTCGAGGTCCCGCCGGTTGCCGCTGGCGGGGCTTTTTCTGTTTGGATGATGGCGGCGGTCATGGAGCCTTGCTCCCGTCGATCGCCGTCAGTGGCGCCGGCGGCATCCGATCCGCGCCCAGGTCATGGACCACGCCAGGGTCAAGGCGCGCATATCGTTCAAGCTTGATGTGGACCGCGCATGATCGAGAAGTCAGCGCCGATCTCGGCCAGCAACTCGCCAACCGCACGCGGACCAAGATCATGAAGGCGCTGGACACGGCGCTGGAAGCGGAGGTCGGCGATATCGACGACGACACCAGCAGCGATTTGGCCAACTTGGCGCATTGGGCGAATCCGGGCGGGTTTCTGGGTGCCTGGCTAGGCGGTGGCCGGGGCTTCGACTGTACCTTGGTCAAGAGTTGGGCGCCGACCCGCCGCGATGAAGGAGTCCAGGTCCGCGATGGAATAGCGGACAGCGTTGCCAACTTTTATGCTGATTGGCCCGCGATTTGCCCAGCGCCAGCGGCGTAAGGTAGCAACCTTCAACCCGAGCAAATTAGCGGCTACATGCTCGTTGACAAGGCGGTCAGCGGTGTCGGAGACGGGCGTGACGGACGTGGCCATCGTTGGACCTCTTGTGGTCGGTTACGATGGCCGCCACGATACATGTGCGTGCTCGCCGCCGAATTGGCGTCAGTCGCGTTTCTTGGGGCGAATGGCGTTGATAAGCGGCTTGACGATCCGGCGCGCCTCCCATCGCGCGAGCTGGTAAGCCGCCGAGTGGCTCTTGCTCGACCCCGCGCCCCTGGCGGCTTGGATCGTCCTTGCCCAATCCTGCTTGTCCCATTGTGGAGTGACCGCAGCCCCGAGCGCGTTTAGAAAGCCTACGAAATTCACATTTCCTTCCGATGGTGCCCGCTTTGCGCCCTTGGCCACCTTCCAAAGGTCCATTGCACAGCGTGTGAAATACATACGCGGCGTCGGTCGATAGGTGGCGTCTGCCTTATCACTCCCAGCTTTGCCGCTAAGCTTCAGCGTGTCGATCGTAACTTGCGTCGCCACTTCGAGGTGATAAAGGTCGCTGGGGAGCTGGGCCAGCAGCCTCGGGATTTCAGCAAGAGCTTCGTCGGCTTTGGAACGGCTCTTTTGGCGGGGGCGCGAAAAGCTCGTCTGCGCTAGCGGCTCTAGGACCGTGAGACTTTCGAGTTCCTTGCGGAGGACCTTGGTGTGCTTGGCGACCGCTTCCAGCTTGTCCCGAACGTGCGCGCGGGTCGAGGGCTGCTTGCTCTTGTCCAACTGAGCGTCCGCCTGAGCGCACGCACGCCGGCATATCTCGCGCGCTACACCATCGGCCACGGGGCGGAGGTCGTCGTCTAGGCCGAGAAGCAGGACCGCAAGGGCAACGTCGTCTTCCTCGTCCGCTGCTGCCTGGCCCCGGTGCGCGTCGCCCAGTGACACCACGTCGATGTGCTTCGGATTTTTCGCCATCGCGCATCCCTACATGCGTCCCCTACGAAAAAGGACGGCGCGGCGGACCGGAGTAGGGTTCCGGCGTTCGCCCGGCCAAGGCTAGCCGCGCCGATCTCTATATTACTTTCGCTCCAAGGCGATCACATGGCCGCCAGCTTCGCCGCGCATCGCCGCCGCCATCCGCCGGCCGATCAAATCGGAGGCCTGCTTGAGAGGATCGGCGGCTAAGTGCGCATATCGCTGTGTGGTCGCCGCCTGGGTATGCCCGAGCAATGCGCCGATCGTCGGCAGCGACAGCCCGTCGGCGGCGGCCATGGAGGCGAAGCTATGCCGAAGATCATGTATCCGAACATCATCAAGGCCGGCTCGCGCTCGGATTCGAAACCAAGGCGTATCCACGTTAACGAACTGGGCTCCCGGCTTTTTGCCGGCCATCACATAGGGGTTGCCCTCGACTCGAGGCAGGTTGGAAATGACCTCCAGAGCGGGTGCCGACAAGAAAAGGGTCTTGGCGCCAGTTTTGCTGTCGGCCAGTCGGGCTGTGGCGTCCTCGGTGTTTATTTCGTCCCACCGGAGCCCTAGGATTTCGCCCTTTCGTGCGCCTGTGAAAATCAACAATCTGATCGCGGCGACAGCCATCGGCGATTCGCTTGATGTGCGTTCTGTCTCGGCCAGAACCACGCCCAGTCGCGCCAGTTCCTCCGCTGATAGGAAGCGCTCCATCTTCTTTTCGGGATAGCGCTCGACGTGCCGCACGGGGTTGGTGGCGTCCGTTCTGAGCCCCCATTTCTCTGCCAAATTAAACATCGTGGAGAGCAGGGCGAGGCAGCGATTGGCGGCTCCCGGTGTTTCGCGCATGTCGTGATGCAGCTTCTGGATATCGGCGCGCGCGACCTCCGTCACCAGCTTTCGGCCGAGCGCGGGCCGGATATGAAGACGTAAGTTCCGCTCATCCGCAACACGGCTGCTGGGCTTCTTCTTCGTCTTGGCGTGAACGGTTATGAACCGATCAGCGAGGTCGCCCACCGTCAGACCATGGGCTTTCGAACGAGCGGCGGCAGGGTCAAGGCCGTCTTTCGCCTCGACCAACAGCTTGCGGCCTCTGCGTCTGGCCTCTTCCAGCTTGTATGTTGAGCACGGGCCGATGGTTATGCGCCGGGATGTCGCGCCCTTCCGATACTGGACGAGGTAGGATTTGTGCCCGGACGGCTTGACTCTGACCCCGAAGCCCGGGGTAGTGTCGTCCCACATCAAGAGGTCTTTGCCGTCCGAGGTCAGGGCCTCGATTGAGCGTTGCGTGAACTTCATACGGCACCCCTACATTGCCGACGGGATGTCGCCACCTTGGCCGGGTAAGCGACGGGTAAGCAGTAGGGATCATAACCAGTCGCAACGTGCCGCACAAGAGAACGATGGAGAGGCGCATGTTTTCAATGATTTATCGCCACGCTTCTTAATCCATCGCAACGCGTCAAAAGGCCCTTCACGAGATAGGATATCCCATGACCGACAAACGGGAGAAGCTGGGTTATATCGGCCTCGGCTTGATGGGCACGCCGATGGCGCTGCGGCTGTTGGAGGCGGGCCACGAGCTATCGGTTTGGGGCCGGACACCGGCCAAGCTGACGCCGGCGCTCTATGCCGGCGCCGCGCCCGCCGCATCGCCGGCGGCGGTGGCCCAGGGCTCCGAGATCGTGTTCACCTGCCTCTCGGACACGGAAGCGGTCGCGGCCGTGGTGTTCGGCGGCAACGGCATCGCCGAGGGCGCCGGCCCCGGCAAGGTCCTGGTCGACATGTCCTCGATTCGCCCCGATGCGGCGCGCGACATGGCCGCGCGCCTAGCCGCCGAAACCGGGATGGGCTGGATCGACGCGCCCGTTTCCGGCGGAGTCGCGGGCGCGGCGGGCGGCACGCTCACGGTCATGGCCGGCGGCGCGGAAGCGGATTTCGCCCGGGTCAAGCCGGTGGTCGCGCATCTCGCCCAACGATTCACGTTGATGGGGCCCAACGGCGCCGGCCAGGCGACCAAGCTGATCAACCAGGTTCTGGTCGGCTGCGCGGTCGCGGTGCTGGCCGAGGCCGCCGCGTTGGCGACCAGGGCGGGCATCGACGCGACTCGCATCCCCGAAGCCCTGGCCGGCGGCCGCGCCGATTCCTTACCGCTTCAACAGTTCTTTCCCAAGATGATCGCCGGTGACTTCTTCCAGGAGGCCCATTTGCGGACCATGCTCAAGGATCTGGACACGGTGCAGGCCTTGGCGCGCGAGACCGCCACCGCCATGCCCATGTGCGCGACCGCGGTCGAGCTGCACAGGCTGATGGTGCAACGCGGTTTCGCCGACGACGACAGCACCGCGTTGGCCAAGCTGTATCGCCCGGAGCCGATATAGAGGGGCACGGAGATGGATATTCTCGACGGCATTCGGGTTCTCAGCTTCAATCATTTTTTGCTCGGACCGGCCGCGACCCAGGTGCTCGGCGACCTGGGCGCCGACGTGATCGGCATCGAACCGGTTGACGGCGCCTTCCAGCGCAAATGGAGCGGCGCCAACTGGCGGATCGACGGCGAGACCATGTTGCAGCTCTGTTGCAACCGCAACAAGCGCAGCCTCGCCATCGACCTCAAGGCGCCGGCGGGCCACGAGGTCGTCGAGAGGCTGATCGGCACCGCCGACGTGATCTGCGAGAATTTCCGGCCCGGCGTGATGGACAAGCTCGGCTACGGCTACCAGGCCGCCCGCGCCATCAACCCCGCGATCGTCTATGCCGCGGCGTCCGGCTTCGGCCCGGACGGCCCGTATCGCGACCGGCCGGGCCAGGACCTGGTCATCCAGGCAATGTCCGGGCTCGCCCATATCACCGGCTCCGCCGACCAGCCGCCGACCGCGGTCGGCGTTTCGGCCGCCGACCATCACGGCGCCCAGATCCTGGCGATGGCGATCCTGGCCGCGCTGGTCCGGCGCGGGCGCACCGGCAAGGGCTGCCGGGTCGACGTGGATTTGCTGTCGGCGGCGCTTGATCTGCAAATGGAATCGCTGGTCTGCCACGCCAACGGCTTACCCGGGCCCCGGCGCCCCCCCAAGAACATCGCCGGCTGGTATTATCCGGCGCCCTACGGCATTTATCGGACCAGCGACGGCCATGTCGCGATCTCGCTCGCGGCCATGGACCGGCTGGCGGCGGCGCTGGATTTGCCGGCACTCGCCACCTATGACGCGGCCCAGGCGTTCTCCGAGAACGGCGCGATCGCGGCCCGGATTCAAGAGGCGGTGAAGGATATGACCACCGATGATTTGGAAGCGGCGCTCGGCCGACACGATTTGTGGTACGCGCGGGTCAACGATTACGAGGCCGTATGCGAGGACCCCCAAGTGCGCCACAATCAATCCCTGGTCACGGTGGCGAGCGAATCGGGAACACCGATCACGCTGCTGGCCCATGCCGCGCGCTATGACGGAGAGCGCCCCGGGGTGCGTCTGCCGCCCCAGAAGCTGGGCGCGCAGACGGCCGAGATTCTGGCCGAACTCGGCTATGGGCAGGACGAAATCGACGGCATGGCCGCGGCTGGCGTGGTGCGGTTGGCCGAGATCGGTCAGCGGAATTAGAGCAACCATAGGGGAGCAATTCGATGTCGGATTTTCACGTCGCGGTCGGCGACGAGGTGACGTTTTCCAAGACGGTCGGGGAGTCCGACGTCTATCAGTTCGCGGGCATCACCGGCGATTTCGCGCCGGTTCACGTCAACGACGAGTACATGAAGCGGTCCAAATATGGCGGCCGCATCGCCCACGGCGTTCTGATCGTCGGCTTCATGTCGACCACCTCGAGCATGATGATCGAGAACAGCCTTCGCGAGAGCACCGAGGAGACCCCGGTGTCGCTGGGCTATGACCGCATTCGTTTTGTCGGCCCGGTCCATATCGGCGACACGGTGACCGTGAACTACCGGATCAAGGAGACCGATCCGGAGCGCCGGCGCAGCCGTTCCGAGATCACGGTGACCAACCAAAGGGGCGAAAAGGTCGCGGTCGCCGAGCACCTCTTGAAATGGGTGCCCAACCAGTAGCGCGTTTTCCGCGCAAGTTTGCCCCCATCCCGTGTATCGAAGACAGTCGGTGATAAGCCGAGAATTGGGGTCCGAATTGGGGTCATTGTACTTACGAGAATTGGGGTCATTGTGGAGAATTGGGGTCATTGTACTTACATTGTGGAGAATTGGGGTCATTGTACTTATGCAAATGAAGAATAGTGAAAATGGGGTCATTGTACTTATCAATCGGCATCCCATGGGCGAGACATGGCGTCGTTCCAGTTTCGTGGATCTTGAGCTCCCTTCCGCACCCGTCCATCCGCGACTAGGCCACAGAAATACAATGTCCCCAAAAAAACTATGAAACGATTTAAGTACAATGACCCCATTTTCCCTGATTGATAAGTACAATGTCCCCATTTCGAACAGATCGTGCTCGGCGGCGCGAAGGCGCCTTCGAGGCGGCGGGCGGCCTGGACCCGGCCGCCCATGCGCCCCGAGCGGCCGGACCAATGGCTGTCGCGGAACGGCGCGGCCTGGCCCTCCTGGCCGTTGGCGACGGCCAGGTAACGGGCGGCTCGATTGCGCCGGCCGGCGAGTTTCTCGCCGCGCAACGCGGCATCCAGCCGATGCCGGTCGCGGCCTCGGTTCGGTTCGCTCAACCTTCGTGGCCGCCGAGCGTCCATATCGCGACCGGTTCGGCGCGGCCCCGCAAGACCTGAGGCTCGGAGCGTTGGAAATCGCCGAGCAGCACCTGTGCCCGATCGCCGAGCTGCCCGGCCACGGCGCCGACCAACTGGTCGCTGATGACAACGTCACAGGCCAGCGAGCGGGTCAGCCCCTGAAGGCGGCTGGTGGTATTGACCGTATCGCCGATCACCGCGAACGCCATGTTGCGTTCCGAGCCGATATCGCCGAGCACGGCGGTTCCAAAATGAACGCCGATGCCGATGCGGATCGCCGGCGCGCCGCGGGCGCCGCGCTCGGCGTTCCAGCGACCTAAGCTGGCCAGCATCTCGCGGGCGCAGGACAGGGCGTCGGCGGCGTCCCGTGGGCCGGGGCGGGGCACGCCGAACGTGGCCAGCATCGCGTCGCCGATGAACTTCTCCAGAGTCCCGTTGTGAGCGAACACCTCGGCCTCCATCCGGCCGTGGAAGTCGCGCAGCATTGCCATCACTTCCTCGGGCGCCATCGCCTCCGCCATCCGGGTGAAGCCGACGATATCGGCGAACAGAACCGCCACCTCCTGGCGCCGCACCGGGCCCAGCGGCTCGTCGCGCCCGGCCAACTCATCGACCATGTTGGGCGAGAAGTAGCGCGCCAGATTGGCCCGTTCGCGCGCGGTCTCGGCCTGGCGCGTCATCAATCGGCGTGACCGCCAGACCACCGTCGCCAGGATCGCGGCGACCAGCATCATCACCGTCGCCTGCTGCACCAGGAGATTGGTGTCGACGAAGGTCTCGCGCAGGAAATGGTCGACGAAACTCGCCTCCGCCGCCGACGGCGAGTATAGGGTCACGGTGTCCGGCAGGGTGACCACCCAAACCACGCCGGTGCTCCACGACAGGACCACGATCAGACCCGACCACAACATCAAGGTCGGCGAGTAGCTGAGCGCGACCAAGGCGACGAACAGAAAGAAATAGATGAAGCTGCCGTAGCGGAGCAGTAATTGTGGCGGGAACGGGTTGTCGAACAGGACCGCCGGGCCCAGGATCGCAACCGTAATAATGACAAAATCCAAGCCGATGAACAGATAGCTGCGCCACGGTCGATTGAACCGGCTTCTGTTGATTGCATAGCTCACGATCGCGAGGCCCGCCAGCAGCACCGCGCAACTCTCGTAGAACAGCAGCCGGGGCATGGATGAACTCGGCTCGGCAGCCGGCACCACATAGAACAGCAAGCCCGCGATCACCGCCAGCGCCACCACCCGCGCCTGGACGGCGAGCTTATGGCCGGCCAACTCCTCCTTGCGGATCGCCCTGGCGAACCAGTCCGGAGCGGCCGGTTCGGCGCGGGAACCAATAATTGGCGGGATCGGTTCCGAAATCGCCGGTGCCGTCATATCGCGTGGCCTCCCATGTCATTGCCCCGACCACGGCGCCGAGGGCGGGGGATGGGGCGGCCCAGGCGGCGTTCTGGTTCCTATTCCGCCGCCTTGTCCGGCTCCCGGACCCAACGCGCGGCGGCGGCATCGTCGGCGCCGCGGGCATCGACCCATTTCTCGCCTCGCCGAGTCTCCTCCAGCTTCCAGAACGGCGCCTTGGTCTTGAGCCAATCGATCAGAAAATGGCAGGCCTCGAGCGCCGCGCCGCGGTGGCCGGAGGCCGTGACCACCAACACGATCCTCTCACCGGGCTCGAGCCGGCCGTAACGGTGGATGATCAGGCAGGCCTCGAGCGGCCATCTCCGGCGGGCCTCGGCCTCGATCCGGGTGAGTTCCTTTTCGGTCATTCCCGAATAATGTTCGAGGGTCATGCCTTCGATGGCTTCGCCGCCGGCCTCGTCGCGGACCACGCCCAGGAAGCTGGCGATGCCGCCGATCCGGTGGTTGCCGGCACACAGCGCGCCGATTTCGGCTCCGATGTCGAAGTCCTCTCGCTGCACCCGGATCATGACGCGCCGCCGAAGTCCCGATCAGCCGCCAGTGATCGGCGGGAACAGCGCGACCTCGTCGCCCGCGGCCACGGGATGGTCGGCTTTGACGTATTCCTGGTTGACCGCCACCCGGACCACGGACAAGTCGGCCAAGGCATCGCCATAGCCACCGCCCTTGGCCTTGAGCCAATCCAGAAGATCGGCCACCGTGGCGATCTCGGCCGGTGGCTCGATGCGCTCCTCGGCAACGCCGATCTTGGCCCGCAGCCAGGCGAAATAGATCATCCGCATGCGGTCCTCATGGGCAGGGTCCGGCTCACGATACTTCGCTGAACGGCAGGAAATCGACCAGCGTTCCAGCCTCAAGATACGTCATTTCCTCGGGCAATTCGACCAGCCCGTCGGCCGCCGAAACGGCGGACAAAATCCCCGCGCCTTGGCGCCCGGCCTTGGTCGCGACCGGAATGCCATCCTCGGCGCGGCTGACTCGGCAACGCAGGAACTCACGTCGATCCGGCTTTTTGTCATGGCTGAATCCGGCGCGAACCGGATACAGCGACGGCGCGACCTGGCTCGCCCCGCTCAGGCGCAGAATCAGAGGGCGCGCGAGGCGAACGAAGGTGACCATCACCGCCGCCGGGTTCCCGGGCAGGCCGACGAACGGCACCTTGCGATCACCATCATCGACTTGGCCCAGGGCCAGCGGCCGCCCCGGCTTGATCGCCAGGCGCCAGAAGGTCAGCGTACCCGAGGCCTCGACCGCCGCCTTGACGTGATCCTCATCGCCCACGGAAACCCCGCCCGACGTCAACAGCAGATCGTGGTCGCGGGCCGCGGCGGCGATCGCGTCGCGCACCACGGCGGCATCATCGGTCAGAATTCCCAGATCGGTGACGGCGCAGCCCAGGCGGCGCAGCAACGCGCCGATGGCGTAGCGGTTGGCGTCGTAGATCGCACCCTCGGCCAACGCCGCGCCGGGATCGCGAACCTCGTCACCGGTCGAAAACAGC
>CAJWQN010000082.1 GCA_913045505.1 uncultured Rhodospirillaceae bacterium
TTTCAGAACGTCTCGCCGAGACCAACCCCGGCAGCGCCGAGGCCCAGCGCGATCTGATAGTGAGCTACGCAAAGCTCGGCGAGGTGGTTCCGCACCAGGGTTGGTGGTCGAGAGGACTCGCGGTTTGCGAACGGCTCGCCGCGGAAGGCCGCCTCGCGCCAACCGATGCGTGGATGCTCGACGAACTCCGCGAACGCGCCGCCGGGGAGGCCTGATCGTCGATGCCTCGCATCCGGCCCCCCGCGAGGCCGAGGCCGACCAGCCAGGGCAGGTGACGGCGCTTGGTCAGTGTTTCACGTGAAACACTGACCGGTTTGTTCTGCCCCGCCGCCCCTGGAAAACTCGGGCGCGGCCGGGTCGATCATGGCCGCCCCACTGTCATGGGGTCAGGCACTCAAGAATCGGCGTAGCACTGGACCTCGGCGGCGGCGCCGGGGTGGGTGACCGCGCCCTTGCAGGCCGGGCCGACCAGTTGGGCGTATTTCCACAATTCGCCCGAGCGGAAGTCGTTCTCGCGCGCCGCCCAGCGCGCGCGCCGGGCGGCCAGTTCGTCGTCGGACAGCGCGACCTCCAGGGTCCCGGCCTCGGCGTCGATGGTGATCCTGTCGCCGTCCTCGAGCAGGCCGATCGGCCCGCCGACCGCCGCCTCGGGCCCGACATGGCCGACGCAGAAGCCGCGGGTCGCGCCCGAGAACCGGCCGTCGGTGATCAGCGCCACCTTCTCGCCCATGCCCTGGCCGTAGATCGCGGCGGTGGTCGCCAGCATCTCGCGCATGCCCGGGCCGCCGCGCGGCCCCTCGTAGCGGATCACCAGCACGTCGTCTTCGGAGTAGTCGCGCCGCTCGACCGCGGCGAAGGCATCCTCCTCGCACTCGAACACCCTGGCCGGACCCTCATGGCGGAGCCGGGCCATGCCCGCGACCTTGACGATCGCGCCCTCGGGGGCGAGGTTGCCCCTGAGCCCGACCACGCCGCCGGTCGCCGTGATCGGATCGGCGGTGGTCAGGACCACGTCCTGATCGGTGGGGAAGGTCACGCTTTCGAGGTTCTCGGCGATGGTCCTGCCGGTCACGGTTATGCAGTCGCCGTGGAGGAACCCGCCCTCGAACAGCGCCTTCATCAGCACCGGCACGCCGCCGACCTGGTAGAGGTCCTTGGCGACATAGCGCCCACCCGGCTTCAAGTCGGCGATATAGGGGGTGCGCTTGAAGATTTCGGCGACGTCGAACAGGTCGAAATCGACCCCGGCCTCGTTGGCCATGGCCGGCAGATGGAGCCCGGCATTGGTCGAGCCGCCCGAGGCCGCGACCACCGCGGCGGCGTTCTCCAACGCCGCGCGGGTGACGATGTCGCGCGGGCGCAGGCCCGATTCGATCAGGGCCATCACCGCCTGGCCGCAGGCATCGGCGTATTCGTCGCGGGATTCGTAAGGCGCGGGGGTCATCGCCGAATTGGGCAGCGCCAGGCCCACCGCCTCGGACACGCAGGCCATGGTGTTGGCGGTGAACTGGCCGCCGCAGGAGCCGCCCGACGGGCACGCGACCTTTTCGAGCGCAAGCAGCTCGGCGTCGCTCATCTGGCCGCCCGAATGCCTGCCGACCGCTTCATAAACGTCCTGGATGGTCACGTCCCGGCCCTCGAACCGACCCGGCAAAATCGACCCCCCATACAGGAACACGCTCGGCACATTGAGCCGGAGCATGGCCATCATCATCCCCGGCAGCGACTTGTCGCAGCCGGCGATCCCGACCAGCCCGTCATAGGCATGGCCGCGCATGGTCAGTTCGACCGTATCGGCGATCGCCTCGCGGCTGACCAGCGACGCCTTCATGCCCTGGTGGCCCATGGCGATGCCGTCGGTGACGGTGATGGTGGTGAATTCGCGCGGCGTGCCGCCGGCCGCGGCAACCCCGAACTTGGCCGCCTGGGCCTGGCGCCGAAGGGTGATGTTGCAGGGCGCGGTTTCGTTCCAGGTGGTGGCGACACCGATGAACGGCTGGTGGATTTCCTTCTCCGACAGGCCCATGGCGTAATAGAATGCCCGGTGGGGTGCGCGCTCCGGGCCTTCGGTGGCGTGGCGGCTGGGCAGGCGGCTCTTGTCGTAACTGGTCATCGCGGGCTCCTCACCGATCTCGGGCCGAAACCCGGTTCGCGGCGGACAATAACGGGTCCACCGTGGGATTGCCTAGCACAGTCGGCGTCGGCGGCGCTGGCCGAATTCCGGTTCGACGGCCCCGCCATCCGCCCTGGCGAGATTCGGGCGATCGCCATGGCGCCGCCGGAGGGCGCCAAGGTCACGACTTTGGCACGGAGATTGCTTGGCTGTATACGGGCGGAGCCTGCCTCAACGGAACAGGAGCGATGGCAAAAGCCGCTATGGGGTTGATCGTCGGCTGTTTGGGCGCGGTCCTGCTGGCCGGGAACGCGCGGGCTGAAGACCTGTCGTTCTGCCCGACCCATGCGACGGTCCTGTGCCTGGAAAAGGTCGGCTACAATTACCGCTATTGCGGGCCATTGCTGGGCCAGAGCGAGAAACCCCAGGAGTTTCCGACCTGCCTCGATCGCGACGGCAACATGTGCGTGCCGTGCTGGTTCGACACCGTCGACGGCACCGCGGCCACATGCCAGCGTGCTTTCGGCGAGACCTGCAACTATTTCATCATGCAGGATCACTATTGGGACGGCACCATCCAGGACATCGAAATGCCCAATTTGGACCTGCCCGACGTGGATCTGGACCTCGATCCGTCGCGCTTTTTCGACTGGCTGCTGGGATCGCCCGGCGACGATTCCTGAAAGGCGCCGCGGCGCCGGCCCAGGACCGATGGTCACCGCCCGGTGAAAACGGGCCGGCGTTTGTCGCGAAACGCGCTCACCGCCTCTTGATGATCGGCGCTGCTGTTGGTGATCAATTCGTAGGACAGGCCCACGTCCATGATGCCGTGGGCGAGCTGCTTGAGCCCGATGTTGACCGCGGTCTTGGTCCACCGGATCGCTTGCCTGGGGCCGGCGACCAGCCGCCGGGTGAAGTCGTCGACCCGCTGGTCCAACTCCGCCGCCGGCACCGCATGATTGATCAGACCGATGCGCGCGGCTTCCGCCGCCGTTAGCGAATCGCCGGTCATCAGATACTCCTTGGCCCGGGCATAGCCGATCAACTGGGGCCAGATCACCGCGCCGCCGTCGCCCGCGACCAGACCGACCCGGATATGGGGGTCGGCGATCTTGGCGTCCTCAGCGGCGAAAATGACATCCGCGAACAGGGCCATGGTCGCGCCCAGGCCAATCGCGGCGCCGTTGACCTTTGCCACCACCGGCTTTTCGCAATCGAGCAGCGAGAACACGATCTGCTTGCCTTCGACCGCGGTCCTCTCGAACGAGGCCGGGTCGTCGATCGCGTCCTGCATCCAGGCGATGTCGCCGCCGGCCGAGAATGCCCGGCCGGCCCCGGTCAGGACCACGACATCGGAGTCGGGGTCGCGGGCGGCGTCGGTGAACACGCGCGACAATTCCTCGTGCATGACGGCATCGATCGCATTGAGAGCCTCGGGCCGATTCATGGTCAGGGTAAGTACGCGCCCGTCCCGCGCCACCCCAATCGTCCGATACCCACTGGCGTCCATCGTCCCTCCCCTTTCGATTGGCTCAGGCGGCGCTCAGCCGCGCCACCGCGTCCTCGATCTTGCGCCGCGATTGATCGGCCTCGGCCCGGCGCTGGCGTTGCTCCTCGATCACATGTTCCGGTGCCCGGGCGAGGAAATCCTTGTTGCCGAGTTTCTTCTCGATCTTGGCCGCCTCCCCGGCGAGCTTGGCGGCCTCCTTCTCCAGCCGCGCCTTCTCCCGGTCGATATCGATCACGTCGCCGAGGGGAAGGATCAGCGTCACCTCATCGACCAGCACCTGCAGGTCGCCATGCCCGGCCGCGGCGCCAACCTCGATCTCGGAGACACGCGCAAGCTGGCGAACCAAATCGCCGTGGGCCGCCAGGCGGGCGACCGCGGTCGGGCTCGCGTCCTTGTGGCGGAGCGGAATCTTGGCCCCCGGCGGCACGTTCATCGCCGCCCTGACAGAGCGAATCTCACTGATCGCGCCGACCACCCAATCCATCTCCGCGCGGGCCTCGTCATCGACCGCGACCGCGTCCAGATCCGGCCAGCTCTGCTTCATCAGCAGCGCGCCATCGGTTTCGGCAAGAGCGCCATAAAGTTCCTCGGTGATGAACGGCATGAACGGGTGCAACGCTTTCAATGTTTGCACCAGCGCCCAACCGGCGGTCGCCCGGGTCTCGGTCTTGGCCGACTCATCGGCGCCATAGAGAACCGGCTTGGCGAATTCCAGATACCAGTCGCAGAACGTGCCCCAGACGAAATGATAGAGGGCGTCCGCGGCCTCGTTGAAGCGATAGGATTCGAGGGCGGCGGCGGTCCGTCCGACCGTCGACCGGAGCTCGCCCACGATCCAGCGATTGACCGGCGCCGTACAGGCGCCGGCGGCGAAATCCGGATTCGGCCGGCACTCGTTCAGGGCACAGAAGCGCGCCGCGTTCCACAGCTTGGTCGCGAAATTTCGGTAGCCGGCGACCCGCTGCTCGGCGAGCTTGAGATCGCGGCCCTGGGCGGCCATGGCGATCAGGGTGAAGCGCAGGGCGTCGGTGCCGTATTTGTCCATCAGCACCACCGGGTCGATGATGTTGCCCTTGGATTTGGACATTTTCTGGCCCTTGGCGTCGCGCACCAAGGCGTGGATATAAATGTCACGGAACGGCACCTCGCCCATGAAATGGAGGCCCATCATCATCATCCGCGCGACCCAGAAGAAGATGATGTCGAAGCCGGTGACCAGCACGTCGCCCGGATAGTAGCGTTTCAGCTCGGGCACCTCGTCGGGCCAGCCGAGGGTCGAAAACGGCCACAGGGCGGACGAGAACCAAGTGTCCAGGACGTCGCCGTCCTGGGTGAGCGCGCTCGGGGCGCCATAGTGACGCGCGGCCTCCGCCTCCGCCTCGGCCTGGTCCATGGCGACGAAAATATGGCCATCGGGGCCGTACCAGGCCGGGATCCGATGCCCCCACCACAATTGGCGGGAGATGCACCAGGGCTGGATGTTGCGCATCCACTCGAAATAGGTGTTCTCCCAGCCCTTCGGCACGAATCGGGCGCGCCCCTCCTCGACCGCGGCGATGGCGGGCTCCGCCAGGGTGGCCGCATCCACGTACCACTGGTCGGTGAGCCAGGGCTCGATCACCGTGCCCGAGCGGTCGCCGTAGGGGATCGTATGGCGGTGATCCTCGATGCGATCCAGGAGGCCGAGGGCGTCGATGTCGGCGACCACCTTGTCGCGGGCGGCGTACCGATCGAGCCCGCGATAAGGCGCGGGCGCGTTGTCGTTGAGGCCGCCATGGCGGTCCAAGATGTTGATGGCCTCCAGATCGTGGCGGCGGCCAACCTCGAAATCGTTGAAGTCATGGGCCGGCGTGATCTTGACCGCGCCGGTGCCTTTCTCGGGGTCGGAATGGGGATCGGCCACGATCGGGATGCGCCGACCGACCAGCGGCAAGACCACATGACGGCCGATCAGGTGGCGATACCTCTCGTCGTCGGGATGAACCGCGACGCCGGTATCGCCGAGCATGGTTTCGGGCCGGGTGGTGGCGACGGTGATGGTCGCATCCGCGTCGTCGGCCAGCGGATACTCGAAATACCACAGGTGGCCCGCGACCTCGCGCTGCTCGACCTCCAGATCGGAGACCGCGGTCAGCAGTTGGCAATCCCAATTGACCAGCCGCTTGTCCCGGTAGATGAGTCCCTCGCGATGAAGGCGAACGAAGACGGTGCGGACGGCATGGTTGAGCCCTTCATCGAGGGTGAACCGCTCGCGCGCCCAGTCGGGCGAGGCGCCCAGCCGGCGGAGCTGATTGACGATGGTCCCGCCCGACTCCGCCTTCCAGGCCCAGACCCGTTCGACGAATTTTTCCCGCCCCAGATCACGCCGGTTGAGGTTCTCCTCGGCCAACTGCTGCTCGACCACCATTTGGGTGGCGATTCCGGCATGATCGGCGCCCGGTTGCCACAGGGCGTCGCGCCCGCGCATCCGCCAGTAGCGGGTCAGCACGTCTTGCAGCGACATATTGAGGGCATGGCCCATATGCAGGCTGCCGGTCACGTTGGGCGGCGGCATCATCACCGTCCACGGCGGCGCGTCCGAGCCGACATCGGCTGCGAACGCACCCGCCTGCTCCCAGCGGCGATAGATCCGGTCCTCGACCTGATCGGGATGATAGCTCTTGTCCAGCATGCTCAATCCGATGGAATGCGCGCACCCGCCCCGGTGCCCGAAC
Organism: uncultured Rhodospirillaceae bacterium; assembly: GCA_913045505.1. Classification (GTDB taxonomy): domain Bacteria; phylum Pseudomonadota; class Alphaproteobacteria; order UBA7887; family UBA7887; genus CAJWQN01. The sequence goes on from CAJWQN010000082.1 coordinate 6,338, forward strand.
AGACCGTGCCTGACCGCGCCACCCGCATCCGTGTCGGTCGGAAGACCGGAACGGCCGAGCCCTCGCGACCGCCCCTCACCGCCGTCGGGATTCTTCGGCCAAGCGCCGTATTTCGGCCCGTACCAAGCGTTCGACCATGACCGGCAGGTTTTGGTCCATCCAATCGCGCAGGATCGGTCGCATCAAATAGGCCGCGAGCTGTTCGACCGTCATGCCGCCCACGTCGAGCGGCGCATCTCCGGCCGCCATGGCCTGGCTGAGCGACGCCAATGAAGCGACCGAGGCGGCTTCGGTCGGCATCGACACCAACTCGTCTCCGGCCGCCGGAAGTTCGGGTTCCGGCTCGTCGACGATTTCCGTCAGATCGAGAACGTCGTCCTCGACCACCTGCTCGGGTTCGGGTTCGGGTTCGGGTTCCGGTTCCGGTTCGGGTTCGGGTTCCGGCTCGGGCTCGGGCTCGGGCTCGGGTTCTGGCTCAGGCTCGGGTTCCGGCTCGGGCGGCGAATCGAACAGTGAATCCACGTCGTCCTGAGACATGTCGGCATCGTCTTCGGCCGGCTCATCCAACAAGGAATCGACGTCATTCTGCGAGAGCTCCGCGGACGGATCGGGAACCTCCTCGGCCGGCACCTCCTCGGCCGGCGTCTCTTCCTCCTCGTCCGACGAAATGATTCGGCGAATGGAGGAGAGAATCTCCTCCATCGACGGTTCTTGCTGGGCGCCGGCGTCAGTCATTGCTGATTACTTCAAAAGCCCTCTTCAAAGGCCCTCCCGCATCGTGAAGATTAGTGCATGTGATGGACCATGACCAGTGCCGCGGTCGCGATGCCGAGGCCGGGCACGATCGCGCCGTCACTCCAAGAAATCGAACCAGCCCTCGGTATCCAGATCGATCAGCGCGCCGGCGTTGTAGTCGCTGCCGAAACCGATCCATTTGTCGCGCACTTCCTGGTAATGGGCGGCGGGGTCGTATTGAGTGACCGGCAGCCGCAGCGCCGGGGCGGTCAGGCTGCCGATCACCTGCAGCAGTTCATAGCCGGCGACGATTTCGTCGCGGCGCGCGCGCACCAGATTGACCTGGGCGTCAAACAATTCCTGTTCGGCGTCGAGCACGTCGAGGACCGTGCGCGCACCGACCGCGGCCTCCTGCTCGATCCCTTCGAGCGCGATCCTGTTGGCGCGTACCGAGGCCTCGAGCGCACGAATCTGGGCCACCGCGGTCTGAAGCTCGACCCAAACACCGGACGCATCCTCCTCGGCCGTGCGGCGGGCCGAATCGAGTTCCCGCCGCCGCTGGGCCGCGGTCTGGCGGAGTTGTCGGATCTCGGCGTATTCGTCGCCGGACTGATAGAGCGGCACACGGCCGGTGACACCGAACTGAAAACTGTCCTGCTCATCGGTAAAGGTGGTTGGATCCAACGCGCGGCTGATCGAGGTATCGAAGGTGACCTCCGGCAACAACCGACCGCCGGCATAGCTGATATCGTAAAGCGCCGCCCGCTCGAGAAATCCGGCGCGGATCAGGGCCGGGTGCCGCGCTCGCGACAGGCGCAAGGCCTCCTCCTGACTGTCCGGCAGGAGCGGCCGGTTGTCGGCGGTCGGAAAATCGATCTGGCCGGGCAGGTCACCGATCACCGCCAGATAGTTGGCACGCGCGATCGCCAACGCGCCCTCGGCCTCGATCCGCACCGCATTGCCGTTGGACAGCCGCGCCTCCGCCTGCGACACGTCGGTGCGGGTCACTTCGCCGACCTCGAAACGGTCGCGGGTGGCCTCGAGTTGGCGACCGAGGACCCGTTCGTTGTTGATGCTCAACTCGACCACCGCCTGGTCGCGGACCACGTTCATGTAGGCGATCGTACCGTCCAGCAGGACCTGTTGCTCGATATCGATCAGATTGGCGCGACCGGCCAGGACCAGGTTCTCGGACCGTTGCGTGTCGCTGACCGTGCGGCCGCCGCGATAGAGCGGTTGCGACAACGAAAGTTCGATCGACTTGGTGTCGATGGTTTGTTCGCCGGCCGAAAATAGGAATCTGGTCTCGCTATCGGTGAACTGGTGATCGAACTGGCCGTTCACAGTCACCGTCGGCCGCCAGCCCGAGAGCGCCCGGGCAACGCCCTCGTCCGTGGCGCGGAGTGCCGCGCGCTCCGCCAGCAATGCCGGATTGGTGGCGTAAGCCGTGGCCAGAGCCTCCTCCAAGGACTGGGCCCGGACTTGCGCGGGCAAAACCGCGGCGACGAGCGACAGGAAAGGAATCATGACGATGGCAAATGTGGCGGGGATGTTCATGGCGCCCCTGTGGCGACCTCTCTCATGAAGGAATATTGGTCAACGACGGCGAGGCAACGCCCGCTCGTGCCGGACCGCCGATGCTGGTCGTTGCCATCGTTGGTTGGTGTCCAATCCGGGCAGATTCAAAATGCGAACCGGGGTCGGGCCGCGAAGCCTGGCAAGGGCTCGACCGCCGCATCGAAGATCGTCCGATGGCCGATCACCCCACCGACACGGACGAACAATGTCGCGGCACCGAGACCGCCGCCGGGATCGATCACCGCCAGCATACGCCCACCTTCCGCAAGTTGTGCCACTATCGCTTGGGGCACCTCGGCGACCGCGCCGTCGAGCAGGATCACGTCGTAAGGCGCCTGCTCGGCATAGCCATCCGCCAGCGGCCGTTCGACGACCACGGCGTTGTCGATCTCGAGCGTGGTCAAGATCTCGCCGGCGCGGGTGGCCAGGTTGGCATCGCTTTCGATGCCCACCGCGGTGCCGGCCAGCCGCGCCAGCAGCGCGGTGGCGTATCCGGTGCCGCAACCGATGTCGAGGGCGACATCGTCCGGGCCGGGCGCCGCCGCCTGCAACAGGCGCGCCAACACCACCGGTTCCATGATGAACCGGCCCGGCGCCATTTCCAGATCTTCGTCCACATAGGCGACCGAACGGCGACCGGGGGTCACGAATTGCTCGCGTGGCACCTCATAGAGGGCGCCAATCAGGCGCGGATCGGTGACCTTGCTGGGAAGAATCTGGCCTTCCACCATATGCGCCCGCATGGTTGCGTAATCTGTCATGCTCCGATACGACCGAACCTTGATCCCGCCACCGCCCGCCCGGAGCCAACCGGGGTCGGGCCAGTCAAATGATTGACACACGGCGATTTATACTGATGGAGGCCGGGCGATACAATGGCTCCCTTGGGGACCGTCTTGGCGCCACCTTGGGGCTGCCTTGGCCAGACTCTCCAGCGGCTTGCTCGCTTGACCGACCGAATCGCGCGGCCTATATCAGCCCATCATCGGCGGCGGCACAGGGCCGGCCGCCGGACCGCACCCGGCCGGGTGGCAGAGTGGCTATGCAGCGGACTGCAAATCCGTGCACACCGGTTCGACTCCGGTCCCGGCCTCCACCTTAAAGCATTGAATTTGTTGGGATTTTCGAGTTGATTGAAGTGGACTTTTGGTAGCAAAGTTACTGTATGTGTCCAAAACGGGTCACGCTTTGATGTCAACCTTCTTGCACTCGGTAACGACCTGGATCGCGTCACGGGCATGGAGCGCGGCGGGGCGCGCGTACTCGTAGGCTTCCATCTTGCACTTGTTCTCGTTGAGGAAAGGTCCCCGCTCGAAGTGTTCCTGATAGCCCTCTTGAGGGCCGGACAGGAAGATCATGGTCACGATCAGGAGCCACACCCCGTCCATCACACGAAGCCCTCAGACCGCGCGCGATGTACCTTGATCTCAGTCCTGATTTTTTCGGTCAGTTCCAGGAACAGGGGAGAGTTCGTGACGAGCCCCGCCACGATCCCGACGGTTATGACCACGGCGAATGCCCAGAAGACTATGTCGGCCATCACGACACCCCCTCAGCTTCACCACGACGCTTACGGATCGCGGCCTTGGCTTTGTCGAACGCCTCCAGAAACTCAGGAACGAGGGAGAGACCACCAAGCGCCACCCCGGTGACCATGATGATCACAAGGCACATGCCCACAATCGCAAGGAAAATTCCGAACATAACCCCGCCCATCACGTGAACCTCAAAACTGTGTCTTTCATGTTACACTCCTTCCAATTTTTCATGGCGGCAATGCCGTAGAACTTTTTGCTTATCGGTTGTATGAGTCCGATAGAATTGCAGCAAGATTATGAGGAGACGTCAGATGGTCACGCGTTCCCGCGCCGCGACACGGTACGCGTCACCGTGTAGGCGCAGCTAAAACCCCAACCAGCCGAGCCGCCAAGCAGGGCGCAGAAAAGGCCGAGGATCACGGCAAAGAGCACGTCTTCCACACGATCTCCTTTTTCTGGAACACAATGTGAAACGGCGTGCAATTCTGACCCCTGTTGAGGGGTAATCGGCGTCCAAATTTGACCCCCTGAAGTTGGCAGGTCCATGTCCCCCGTTTTGGGCGAGCGGGGTGGCGGGGGATGTTGGTCGTGGAGACGATAGGGCGGATTCGGCGGGAGTATTTCGTCAAGAGGAAGCCGATCA
>CAJWQN010000083.1 GCA_913045505.1 uncultured Rhodospirillaceae bacterium
CCAGCGGATCAAGGACGCGGATCTGCTGCTGGTGGTCGGCGCCCGCCTCGGCGAGATGACCACCCGCGGCTACACCACCGTCGAGGCGCCGGTGCCGCGCCAGACCCTGATTCATGTTCAGGCCGAGGGCGCCGAATTGGGGCGGGTGTTCCAGCCCGACCTGGCGATCCTGTCGGGCATGGCCGAATTCGCCACCGCCGCGCGCGCTCATCAGCCGGTGGATGGCGCCCGATGGGCCGATTGGGTCGGCCAGGGGCGCGCCGATTACCTCGCGACCCAGACCCCGGACCCTTACGACGGGCCGATGGATTTGGCCGTTATCGTCGAGACCCTGCGGGACGCGCTGCCGGACGACACCATCATCACCCTCGACGCCGGCAATTTCACGGGCTGGGCCCATCGCTTCTGGCGGTTCCGCCACCCCCGCACCGAGCTCGGCCCGACGGTCGGCGCCATGGGCTACGGCGTGCCGGCCGGCATCGCCGCCAAGCTCGCCTGTCCGGAGCGGAGCGTGGTCACCTTCGTCGGCGACGGCGGATTCATGATGACCGGGCAGGAACTCGCGACCGCGGTCCACCACCGCATCGCGCCGATTATCCTGGTGTTCAACAACGCCATGTTCGGCACCATCCGCATGCACCAGGAGCGTGACTATCCGGACCGGGTCATCGGAACCGCCTTGACCAATCCCGATTTCGCGGCCCTGGCCCGCGCTTACGGCGCCCATGGCGAGACGGTCGCGCGGACCGAGGACTTCGCGCCCGCCCTGGAGCGCGCCCGGGCCGCGAAAACCGCCGCCGTGATCGAACTCCGCATGGACCCGGACGTGATCACCACCCACACCACGCTGAGCGCGATTCGGAACGCCGCGCGCGCGCGCTCCGCCGCGCCCGCCTGATCCGTCATGCCGGTCAAGAACTACGGACCCCGCGGCTGCCTGCTCGTGCTCGTGCTCGCCGGCGGCATCATCGGCGCCCTGATCCTGTTCGTCCGGACCATTCACACCGGCGGTCCCGACTTCGAACAAATCGGCGCGATCGTCGGGCCTCTGGTCAGCCAGGCGCCCCTCGATACCTCGATCACCAAAGTCAAGGTCACCTCGATCCATCCGCGCCGCGCGCGCTACACATGGTCCGTGGATCGCTGGGCGGTCAAGGGCGAGGCCGACATCGGCGGCGCGACCGAGGACTACATTGCCGTGGTCCGGGCGGTGTGTGACAACTACGCGGCCCGCACCTGCTGGGTGCTCGAACAGCTTTCGATCGCCGGTCAAATATATAAGAACGAGTTCGGGCGTTGAGGGCCAAACCCCTGGGCGCCCAATCCTGAACGGGAGCCAGCCATCATGAAGATCACCAGTGTCGAGGCGATACCCCTCGCCCTCCCCTTCACCCATGACGGCCCGCCGACCGGGTTCGGCGGCACCGAATGGACCACCCTCGGGGTTCTGATCGTCAAGGTCGAGACCGACGAGGGCATCACCGGCTACGGCGAAGCCTTCGGCTACAACGCGATCCCGGCGACCAAGGCCGCGATCGAGACCCTGGTGGCGCCCCAGGTGATCGGGCGCGATCCGACCCGAATCTCAGGCCTGATGGACGAGCTCGCCCTCAAGCTCCACATTTTCGGTCGCTACGGGATCACGATGTTCGCGTTGAGTGGGCTCGACATCGCGTTGTGGGACATCGCCGGCAAGGCCGCCGGGCTGCCCCTCCATCGCCTCCTCGGCGGCGCCGGCAGGGACCGGATCGAGGCCTATGCGAGCCTGTTCAAATACGACGACGCGGAGGTCGTGGCGCGGCTCAGCAAGGCCGCGGTCGCGGCCGGCTACCGCTACGTCAAGTTGCACGAGACCACGGCCGCGCCGGTCGCGGCGGCGCGCCGGGCGGTGGGCCAGGACGTGGCGATCATGCTCGACGTGAACTGCGCCTGGAGCCCGAAGGAGGCCGCGCGGATGGCCGAGATCCTGGCGCCGGAATCGCTCCATTGGCTCGAGGAGCCGCTGTGGCCGCCGGAGAATTGCGAGGCCCTGGCCGACCTGCGGATGGACTCGGGGACTCCCATCGCCAGCGGCGAAAACGCTTGCACCGCGTGGCAGTTCGCCCAAATGTTCGATGCCGGCGCGGTCGATTACGCCCAGCCCAGCGTGACCAAGGTCGGCGGCGTCACCGAGTTTCGCAAGGTGATGGCGTTGGCGGAGACCGCCAACGTGACCCTGGCCCCCCACTCACCCTATTTCGGACCCGGATTTCTGGCGAGTTTGCACCTGATCGCGGCGTCGCGCGACGTCGAATGCATCGAGCGGTTCCATGTGACTCTCGAAGCGAGCCTGTTCGGCGAGGCGATCGAGCCGGTGGCGGCCCATATCGCGGTACCCCAGGGCCCCGGGCTGGGTCTCGATCCCGACCCGGAGGTGATCGCCAAATGCCGGGTCGGGGGCGAGTGAAAGGCGGCGGTGGCGCGCCCCGGCTCTCAGCCGCCCAACAGTTGAGACAGGATATAGATGATGACCGCCCCGAACACGAGTATCCCCGCGGTCACCCAAACGAGGCTGGTGTCGCCGCTCTCTTGATGCTCGGCCATGACCTGCTCCCCAAGATTGCACGCGGCCCTAATTAGCAGGCCGGCGCCGGCGGCGCCACCGCTTTCACGGCCCCGCCTCCGGCTTGAAATCGCCACCGGGCCCGGCAACAAGCCATGCGATTTCCGACCCCCTGCCGGTTGGAAAATTCAGCCGTGGCCGGCTTGTAACGATCCCACGACAATGCAATATCGGGGGTTGAAGAGAAGACATCCCTCCCTCTCTTCGCGCAGCGCCGCACGCGTTGCGTTTCCTCCGACAGAAAGGCCGCGTCGCATACCAGGCGCGGCCTTTTTCTCGGGCGCGCGTCCAAGCCTTCCTCGTTGATTGGGGAAGATTGCACGGGTGGGGGCGGGATCCGAAACCCCACGACATGCGCCAACGATCACGACGCTTTGCCTGACGCGGGCAGCTATGCTAGGCCAGGGGGCATAGACCAAGACCATAAAGGGGGGTGCGGCGATGACCCGAACAGGTGGCGAGCGGATTCGAGCCTGGGCGTTGGCGGGCGCCTTGATCGTGGCGACGATCGGCGCGGCGGCCTGGGGACCGGGGGCGCGCGCCGCCGATCCGATCCGGGTCGGTTTCGGCATGGCGCTGACCGGCGGGCTCGCCGCGGCCGGCAAGGCGGCGTTGCTGGCCATGGAAATCTGGGCCCAGGACACCAACGACGCCGGCGGCCTGCTCGGCCGCGAGGTCGCGCTGGTCTACTACGACGATCAGTCCAACCCGGCCAACGTGCCCGGTATCTATACCAAGCTGCTCAGCATCGACCAGGTCGATCTGGTGGTTTCGGGCTACGGCACCAATCTGATCGCTCCGGCCATGCCAATCATGATGAGCCGGGACCTGGTGTTCATGGGCCTGTTCGGCCTGGCGGTGAACGAGCAGTTCGACTACGACAACTACTTCCAGATCATGCCCGCCGGACCGGACCCGCGGCTGGATTGGTCGCGCGGCTTCTTCAGCCTCGCCGAGACCCTCGCGCCCAAGCCCAAGACCCTGGCCATCGTCGGCGCCGACGCCGAGTTTTCGCGCAACGCCATGATCGGCGCCCGCGCCCATGCCGAGGCGGCCGCCCTGGAGATCGTCTACGACCGCACCTATCCGCCGGCGACCGTCGATTACAGCCCGATCGTGCGCGCCATTCAGGCGACCAAGCCGAACCTGGTCTACGTCGCGTCCTATCCGCCCGATTCGGTCGGCATCCTTCGCGCCGCCAAGGAGATCGGCCTCAAGGCCCGGATGTTCGGCGGCGGCATGGTCGGCCTCCAATACGCCTCCATCCAGACCAAGCTGGGACCGATGCTGAACGGCATCGTCAACTATGATTTCTGGGTTCCCGAGCCGACCCTGAACTTCCCCGGCATCAATGAGTTTCTGGCCAAATACCAGGCCGTCGCCGGGGACGCGGGTGTCGATCCCTTGGGCTACTACCTGCCGCCCTACGCCTATTCCTACGTCCAGGTCCTGGGCCAGGCGGTCGAAGCAACTCAGAGCCTCGATCACAAGATTCTGGGGGCCTATATTCACGGTCACGAGTTCGACACCGTGGTCGGCAAGGTCGAGTTTGGCGCCAACGGCGAATGGGCCCGGACCCGGGTGCTGCTGGTCCAGTTTCAGGGCATCGAGGACAAGAGCCTGGAACAGTTCACCCGGCCGGGCTCGCGGGTGGTGCTCTATCCCGAGGAGTGGGTGTCGGGAACGCTCGACTACCCCTACGCCGAGTAGCCGCCGCCGTCGCGGGCCGTCCGGCGGTGTTCACTTTCGATCTGCTGGCGAACGCCATCGTCGCCGGGGTTCTGCTGGGCGGATTCTATACCGCCGTCAGTCTGGGCCTGACCATCGCTTTCGGCCGGCTGGACGTGGTCAACATCGCCCATCCGGCGTTTGTCATCCTGGGCTCCTACACGGCCTATATGGTCAACGCGGCCTTCGGCGTCGATCCGGTGCTCGCCGGTCTGGCGTTCACGCCCGCCTTTTTCGCGATCGGCGTCGGCATCTACCGGGTCTATCACGCGAGCTTCGAGAGGCGGGGCGACGAATCCTTGCGCGGCCTCGCGTTCTTTTTCGGCCTCATGTTCATCGTCGAAGTGGCGTTGATTCTGGTCTACGGAGTCGACTACCGCCTGGTCGATGCGCCCTATATCGGCGCCACGGTGTCGTTTGGGTTCGTCGGCGTGCCGATGCGGATGCTGGTTCCGTTCGCTCTCGCCCTGATCATGACCATCGCGTTGCAGCAGTATTTCGTCCGGACTTTCATGGGCCGCGCGATCATGGCGGTGTCCCAGGACCGGCTCGCGCTTCAATTGATGGGTGCCGATCCGACCCGCGTCAAGCAGCTCGCCTTCGGCATCGCGCTGGCCACCGCCAGCCTGGCCGGCGCGATGTTGATCGTCATCGGTCCGGTCGAACCGTCCATGGGTCGGCTGTATATCGGCCGGGTGTTCGCGATCGTCGTCCTCGGCGGCATGGGCAGCGTCGGCGGGACCCTGATCGCGGCGCTGCTGCTCGGCGTGATCGAAAGCCTGACCGCCACCTTCTACGGCCCGTCCTGGGCACCGGCGGTGGCCTTTGGCTTCCTGCTGTTCGCCCTGGCGGTGCGCCCGCAAGGCCTGTTCGGGAGATAGGTCTTGGCGGCGAAAGCATTCTGGCCCGTTGCCATCGCCTTGATCCTGGCCGCCATTGGGCTGACCCAACTCCTCGCCAACGAATATTATTTCTTCGCTGCCTATGTGGTTCTCCAATTCGTGGTCCTGGCCACGGCCTGGAACATTCTCGGTGGCTATACCGGCTACGTGAATTTCGGCAGCGCCGCCTTCTTCGCCGTCGGTGCCTACTGCTCGGTGGCGCTGATCAAGGCGTTCGACGCGCCACTGCCGGTGCTGATCCTGGCCGCCGGCGCGGTCTCCGGCCTGATCGGTCTCGCCACCGGATATCTCACGCTCCGGCTCAAGGGCGTGTATTTCGCCATCGCCACCCTGGCCCTGGCGATCGTACTCGAGACCTTCATCACCAACTGGGATTTCGTCGGCGGCGCCTCCGGCACCTTCGTGCTCCGGCCCAAGGAGGTGTGGCTGTTCGACAGCTACATCAAGTTCCTGTTCGCGGTGATGATGGTCCTGGCGGTGGCGGCGGTCGGCATCGCCCGCTCCATCGAACGCTCGAAGCTGGGCCGCGGCCTGGCCGCGATTCGCGACGACGAGGTCGCCGCCGAATGCATGGGCGTGCCGACCCTGAGGCTCAAGCTGCTCGCGACCACCATCAGCGGCACCTTGATGGGCGTCGCCGGCGCGCCCTATCCCTATTACGTGACCTATCTGGACCCGCTGTCGGCTTTCAACTTGAGCTACGCGGTCAACGCCATCGCCATGCCGATGATCGGCGGCACCATGACCTGGCTGGGTCCGGTGGTCGGCGCGCTGCTGCTCGGCACCGCCCAACAGGTGGCGACGGTGACCATCTCGTCCGAGCTCAACCTGCTGATCGTCGGGGTGATGCTGGTCGGATTCGTGATCCTGGCGCCTGAAGGCATCGTCGGCTTGGTGCGCAAGACGATCAGGCGCGGGCGCCGCCGATGAACCCGCCGCTGCTCCAGATTCAGGACATGACCAAGCGGTTCGGCGGCTTCACCGCCCTCGATCAGGTCACGATCGAGATCGCGCGCGGGGCGCGGTTCGGCCTGATCGGACCCAACGGATCGGGCAAGACCACGTTGATCAACTGCGTCTCGGGCGTCCTTGCCCCCGACGGTGGGACGATTCGGTTCGACGGCACCGACATCACCACGCTGAAGGCCCACCGGCGCACCCGTCTCGGCATCGCGCGCGGCTTTCAGATCCCGAAACCGTTCGCCAGCATGACCGTTCGCGAGAATTTGGCGGTGCCGCTCGAATATGCCGCCGGCGCCCGCATCGGGCCCGGCATCGAAGACGAGGTCGGAGAAATTCTGGCCATGGTCGGCCTCGAGGAGAAGGCCGAAGCCAACGCCGCCGGTCTGACCCAGATCGAAATGCGCAAGCTCGAACTGGCGCGGGCGCTGGCCGCCAAGCCGGTACTGCTGATTTCGGACGAGGCCATGGCCGGCTTGTCGAGCACCGAGGTTGATGACATCCTGGCGATCCTGCTCATCCTCAACGAACGCGGCATCACCGTGATCATGATCGAGCACATCATGCGCGCGGTGATGCGGTTCTCCGAGCGCATCGCGGTTCTCGACGCCGGCCGCAAGATCGCCGAGGGCACGCCCGAGGAGATTCTCCGCGATGCGGGCGTGGAAAGGGCCTATCTTGGCGAGTAGGCTGATCATCGAGGAGGTCGAGGCCGGCTACGGCGCGGTGCGGGTGCTTCACGGCGTCTCGATGACGATCGACAACGGCGAGACCGTGGTCCTGCTCGGCACCAACGGCAACGGCAAGAGCACCCTGATCAAATGCATCATGGGCATGGTCCGCCCGGGCGCCGGCACGGTGGTGCTCGAAACCGACGGCGTGGGCACCGATCTGGTCGGCAAGACGCCTCAGCAGGTGGTCGACCTGGGCATCGCCCTGGTGCCCGAGGGCCGGCGCCTGTTTCCCGCCCTCACGGTCGAGGAGAACTTGATGTTGGGCGCCTACCGACCGGCGGCGCGTCGTCACTTGGACGCCAATCTCGCATTTTGCTACGATGCCTTCCCGGTGCTGGCCGAACGCCACCGCCAGCTCGCCGGCTCGATGAGCGGTGGCGAGCAGCAGATGTTGGCGATTGCCCGGGCGCTGATGTCGGAGCCCGAGATTCTGATCGTGGACGAGCCCTCGGTCGGGCTGGCGCCGATCCTGGTCAGCCGCATGATCGCCAAGATCAAGGAACTCAAGGAGCGGCGCTCGCTGACCGTGCTGATGGCCGAGCAGAACTTCAATCAGGCGATCAAGATCGCCGACCGCGGCTACATCATCGTCCACGGCGAAATCGCGTTCCGGGGTCTCGAGCCCGAGGCGCTGCGCGAAAACGAGCTGGTCAAGCGCTATTACCTGGGCGCCTGACGGCCTCGGGCGAGAGCGTTTTCCGAGCAGGTCAAATCGGGTCGGCCATTTCAGGGGGGCTCGGGAACCATTGTTTTTGGGATTCTCAGGGGACATTGGATTCTTAGGGGACAATGGATTCTTAGGGGACATTGTACTTTTGATCCTTTGTCGCTCGTGGCCGAATCAGGGGGAGGCTCGTGATCGACGAAAGCTGGAACAACAACAGGTCTCGCGGTTGGAATGACCTTAGATAAGTACAATGTCCCTATTTCTTCTGTCCCCGTTTCTTCCAATGTCCTCATTTCTCATGAATGTTCTTAGATAAGTACAATGCCGCCCTTTCTGCCTAGATAAGTACAATGTCCCCTTTTCCTGTCCCCCTTTCCGTGTCCCCCTTTCCGCATCGACTCTCCAGGCCTGCTGGATCCGGATGACCCTATTCGGAAAACGCTCTATCGATGCCTCAGAAATCCCAGCAGCGCGTCGTTGAAGGCGCCCCCGCGCTCGATGTTGCACAGGTGCCGGGCGCCCGGGATCACCACCAGCTCCGAATTGGCGACGGCGCCGTGAATCAGCCGGGCCGCCGCGACCGGGGTCGCCGGATCGTCCTCGCCCACGATCACCAGGGTCGGGACATCGATCCCGGCCAGCATGGCGGTCTGGTCGAGCGTCTTGATCGCGCCGATGCAGCCCGCGTAGCCGGCGATCGAGGTGTCGCGAATCATGGCCCGCACCGGATCGACCGCGCCCGGTTCCGCGGCAACGAAGGCGGGGCTGAACCAGCGCTCGATGGTCGGCTCCACCAACGCCGCCATACCCGCGCCCTCGGCCGTGGCCACGCGCTCGTCCCAGGCCGGCGCCATCTCGGGCGGCACCCGGCTGGTGGTGCTGCACAGGGCCGCGCTGGCCAGAACCTCGCCATGATGGGCGGCCAGCCATTGACCGATCATGCCGCCCAGGGACAGGCCGACAAAATGCGCGCGCGCGATGCCGAGTTCGCTGAACAGAGCGAGCAGGTCTTCGGCCAACATGGCGATGGAGTAAGGACCGGGCACCGCCTCGCTGGTCCCGTGGCCGCGGGTGTCGTAACGCAGCACCCGGTAGTCGGCCGCCAGCGCCGCCACCTGCGGCGCCCACATGGTCATGTTCGAGGCCAGGCTGTTGCTCAGGCACACCACCGGCGCATCCTCGGGGCCATCGAGGCGATAGCCGATCCCGACGCCATTGGCGGTGATCCTCATCGTCGGCTCAAACCGCGCCGCCGCCGTCCAGCACCGGCTGCATGAAGGCGCGCAACTTGGCCATCGCCCGCGCCTCGATCTGGCGCACGCGTTCCTTCGAAATGCCGAGTTCCTTGCCCAACGCCTCCAGGGTCACCACCACCTCCGCCGACAGATAGCGGCCGCGAATAATCTCCAGTTCCCGTTGGGTGAGTTCGGCGAGCCCCGCCGCCAGGGCCGCCAGCTTGACCCGCACATCGTCGAGCGCGATCGCGGTTTGCTCAGGGGTCGGACCGTCGTCGGCCAACCGGTCCTCCCAGGCCACCTCGTCGGCGTCGCGGCCTGATCCGTGCAGGGAGCAATCGGGACCCGCCAGGCGTTGTTCCATGCGCCTGACGTCGCGCTCCGACACACCCAGAATCTGGGCGATTCGGCCGACGCCCGCGTCGGACAGCGACTCGCCGGTCTCGTTCATCGCCGCGCGCAGCCGGCGCAGATTGAAGAACAGCGATTTCTGCGCCGCCGTGGTGCCGGTCCGCACCAGCGACCAGGAGCGCATGACGTGATCCTGAATCGCGGCCTTGATCCACCACATCGAATAGGTGGCAAGACGGGCGTCGTGATCCGGATTGAACCGCTGCAACGCCTGCATCAGGCCGACGCAGCCTTCCTGGACCAGATCGGCCTTGGCCAAGCCGGTGCTGCGGTAGCGGTCGGCGATCCGGATGACCAGCCGCAAATGACTGCCGACCAGTTGCGAAACCGCGGCCGCGTCGCCCGAGCGGGCGCGCCGTGCCAGCGCCCGTTCCTGCTCCCGCGTCAGGATCGGTTGGCGGCGGGCTTCGCGGACCAGCCAGGAATCGGCCCAGGCCAACTTCCTTCCTTCCCGTGGCGGCTTGCGATCGCGGCGCCGCTCACGAAACGATGATCTCGAATGTCTATTTATCGGCCAGAATCGTGATACAATGCAAGGCAGTCGCCATGGTCAAGAAATCAGCCACGGGCCGCCGGGCCGCCGGCGACCCTCAGAAGATCATCGACAGCGCGCTCGCCTTGGCCGGGCGGATGCGGTGGGCGGATGTGGGTTTGGCCGAGATCGCGGCCGAGGCCGAACTCACCCTCGGCGCCACCCTCGCCCACTACAGATCCAAAACGGCAATCCTTGCCGCCTATATGGGCCAGGTGGACGACCAAGTGGTGGCCGGGATCAGCGCCGATATTCTTGATCAGGCGGTCCGTGATCGCCTGTTCGAAACGCTGATGCGCCGGTTCGACGCCTTGGCCCCCCACCGGAATGCCATCCGCTCGATCCTGCGAAGCAGCGGGTGCGACCCGCTCGCCGCCGGATGCGGCGCGCTGGCCCTGCTTCGGTCGATGGGGGTGATGCTGGAATGTGCCGGCGTCGGCTCGCACGGATTCCGGGGCCGGATCCGCGCCAAGGGTCTGGCGATGATTTATTTGGCGACCCTCCGGGTCTGGCTTCGCGATGACAGCGAGGATATGGCCGCCACCATGGCGGCGCTCGATCGCGCGCTCGACCGCGCCGATAGGTTGGTCGGCCGCCTCTGTCGCCGCGCTCGCCCGAGGAGGGCCGCTGACGACGGGGGCGAGGGCGAGGGCGGTTGAGCGCGGCGGCGGACTCCGGCGGCCCGGGTCCGGATTCCTTGATCGCGGATTTGCACCGCGCCGCGGCCGAAAAGGCCGGCGGCGATCCGGCGACGGCGGCGCAAATCGATGGGTTCGTTCGGGACTGCGACGCGGCGCTGCGGGCGAGCCTCGCGACACTCCTCGGCGGCACTTCGTTCGTTATGTCCGATGCCCAGCTCGACGCCGCCGAATCGGCCTTTGCCGTCGGCCTGGCCGCCATGCGGGCAACCGCGCGCGCCGCCCTCGGTGCTCCCGACCGCTAGCGATACAGGCTCGGTCTCAGATTCGACGGCGCCACCACGATCGGCCCGGCGTTGGCGGTCGCGGTTGCCTCCGGTGGTGTCGGCGGCGGCGGCGCCACGGCCATGGACGG
>CAJWQN010000084.1 GCA_913045505.1 uncultured Rhodospirillaceae bacterium
CAGGCTTGTTCTTCACCGAGCGGCTCGGCGACGACCTGCTGGTGTCTCATGACAATGACGGCTCCTCCCAGATCCGGCTCGCCGGTCAATACACCGGCCAAGCGATCGAGACCCTCGACAACACCGGCGTTACCGCCGCCGTCACGGCGCAGGTTTACCAGATCGACAACGATCAGATCGGCGGCGCCGGCAACGATCTGCTCACGGCCGCCGAGATTGGCATCGCCGATACGATCACTGGCGGCGATGGCAACGACTGGCTGAGCGGCAGCGGCCGGGCCGACTCTCTGGTTGGCGACGCGGGCGTCGACCTGCTGACTGGCAGCACCGGCGCCGACACCCTGGACGGTGGCGCCGGCAACGACATCGTCACCGGTTTCAACGGCAACGATTCGCTGATCGGCGGTGCCGGGGACGACAAGTATGATGTCTTTGGCCGCGGCAATGCCAACGGCAGCGACACTCTTTCCGATGCCAGCGGCAACGACACGCTTGAGGGCGGCGCCGGCGACGACGTGCTGGCTGGCCGCAATGGCTTGGACTCGCTTGTCGGCGGCACCGGCAATGATCGCTTCATCATGCTGATCAACGATGGCGCCGATGGAATTTTCGGCGACGCCGGCGACGACATGATCGATTTCAGCCGCGCCAACGCCACCCAAGGCGTCACGGTCGACCTGGGCCTCACCGGGAGCCAGGGATTCACCGAGTTCGGTGCCGATACGCTGTCCAGCATCGAGCATGTTCTGGGCACCGGATTTAACGACTTCGTCAGCGGCGCCAGCGACGCCAACGTCCTGATCGGCGGTGATGGCAACGACCAATTGTTCGGCAATTCAGATGCGGACAGTCTGGTCGGCGGCACGGGCCAGGATGATTTCGACTACAACAATCCCGGTGAGCTGATCTTCAACGCCACAAATGACACCTTCTCCGGGGCCGCCGATACAATCGCCGATTTCAGCAGCTCCGAAAGCGACATCATCGCGTTCTCGAGCGGGGGCTTCAATATGGTTGGCCTGGATGTCAAGGCCGGTGCCAACTTCTCGGTGATCGCGACCTTCTAACGCGCTTTTTTCCACCTCGAAACCGCCACGCCAGGGGCCTACGAATAGTGTCCACTATGTTCTGCAATTAGGCATGCAATGGTTGTCGGGTGAGGCGCCGGGCATGGACCGCGTGGCGCCCCCGATGAGCGCAAGCGTGGGCCATGCCCAGCCGCCGGCGGGCGCATTGTTTCATCAGCTCTCGCTTGTGCTCCTCGAGAAGTCCCATGTTGATGTAACGGTTGGTCCCGCTTCGTTTACGCCATCAATGACCGGTAGGTTGAAACGAATAATTGGGCTTGCTTGGCAACTTTCGCGGAGGAGAATTCCGGCCGGAACAGAGAAGATCCTAAACCGAAACCGTTGGCGCCCACCGCCAAGTAGGGCGCCATTGTCTCCGGCGTTATGCCGCCGACGGGAAGCAGCCATAAATCTTTCGGGAGAACGGCGCGCCAGGCCTTGATTACTATGGGCGGCAGAGACTCGGCGGGGAAAAGCTTCAGCATGTCCGCGCCGGCGTTCAACGCCGTGAAAGCCTCGCTCGGGGTGCTTGCCCCCGGGATGCTCGACAATCCCAGGGATTTCGTTGCTTCAATAACCGATTGGTCGATATTGGGGCTGACCACGAACTGTCCACCCGCATCGTGTACTTGCTGGACGTCACCCGGGCTCAACACCGTGCCCGCGCCAACAAGGATGTCGTCGCCGAATGCCCGCCGGGCGGTTTCGATGCTTTTAAACGGTTGCGGGCTATTGAGGGGGATTTCAACCGAGAGAAACCCCGCATCGGCAAGGGCGCCGAAGATTTCTTCCACGTTTTGCGGCTGAATTCCGCGAACGATGGCGACCAGCGGAAGGGGAGCCAGCGCCGATTTCAAGTCAATGGCGTTCATTATTAGTCCTTCACGATGCCGGCTCGTTTGGCCAATTCAATGTAGGTTCGTCCAATCGCCTCGGTGTTCACGATCGAGACATTTGCGCCACGGCTTTCGAGGGCCGTGCGGTATAGCACGCAAAGGTGTTCGCTGCCGACTAGCTTGACAGCAGGAACTGTGGAGCCAAAGCCCGCAAGAACGCCGGCGATTTCGGCGCCGATCAGGAGGCCGGAAAGGTAGTCCGAGACATCTTCCGACGCCAATTCCCCGAACAAGATCCGGGACCGCGCGCCAAACAGGAGGTGGGTGAGTTCGCCGGCGTGCGAGCAACCAATATCGACACCATCGGCAAAAGCCTGCCCGGTGCCCAAAGCATCATCGACGCGGAGATGCGCGATAACAGTGTGATTGAGAATGGCGGTATGCAGGTCCCCTGTCATGAAGGTTGTGAAGTCGACGATGCGTCCTTCCCGCATTTGAATCCATTTGCTATGGGTCCCGGGCAAGACGATCAAAGGGTTGTGCTCGAGCCCGGCGGCGGCTATCGCCTGGATTTCCTCACCCCTTATCACATCGGGGACGTCCATCCGGTCACGGGTCGTGACCCCCGGAACGATCCAGATCGGATGGTTCGAGGGCGCCGGCACCAAAGCAGCGGCCAAATCGTCAAGGCCGGCGGGCAAATCACAGTACGGCGCTTCCGTCCATCCCGTGGATGCGCCGACCATGCCGGAGAGTATCACCGGCATCGGCCCATGGGTTTCCATCCAAGGTGCGGCAAGGTTGTCGAATGCCTCCTGAAAGCGGCCTTCGGTTACCTTGACAAGGCCAAGGTCATCCTTCCGCGTATCAAGTATTTCTCCATTGCCATCGAGCAGATATCCGCGGCGATTGGTGGTCCCCCAATCGACGGCTATCAGTATGGCCGAACCCGAAGCTGACACGATCATTCTGATGCGCTCGATCCGTTTGCCCATATCGGCGGACCCGGTATTCCGGGTCGCCGAATGACCAAGGAAGTTTACACTGGCGGGCCGCTGAAAACTCCTCGCATCGATGTTCGCGACTTGGTTCCCTGTCTTGTGGAAGTTGGAGGGCCAGGGATAAGTGGCTTGGATCGTTCGAGTGGCAGTCTTTTCAGTTATGTCGATATCGAGGAGCGGATCCCCGCGAGGCACCCGCCGCGGCCAATCCAGTTGCCATGTCTCGTCTCCTGTTCCGTGGCCCGTCCCCTGGCCGCGACACCGGCTTCAGCACCGCGCCTCCAGGATGAGGTTGAAGGGGGGTTCCATGGCCCGGCGAAAATGGGAAAAGCCGGCCTCGGAGAAGACCTGGGCCAGGCGCGCTTCGCCGGCCTGGGCGCCCAGGGCCAAACCGACGTCCTCGGACAGGGAATGAGCGCAACAAAGGGTGGTCGAGGCCGCGTAATAGAGTTGGCCGACAGGGCCCAGATTGTTCTCGACCCGATCGTCGGCAAAAGGCTCGACCAGCATGACGGTCCCGTCTTCGGCCAGGGTTTGCGCGGCGTGCCGGGCCGCGCCCACCGGGTCGCCCATGTCGTGGAGGCAGTCGAAAAAGCAGATCAGGTCGAAGTCCCGGTCCGGATAGCCTTTGGCGCCGGCGACCGCGAAGGTCGCGCGGTCGGCAACGCCGGCTTCCTCCGCATGGTCCCGCGCCGCATCTATCGATTGGCGATGAACGTCGTAACCCCAATATCGGGAGTTGGGATAGGCCTCGGCCATGAGGACCGTCGAGTGGCCGTGACCGCAGCCGACGTCGACGACACGGATACCCTCTTCGAGCCGGGCTTGGACCCCGTCCAGGGCCGGCAGCCATTCCTGCACCAGCGAGCCCCGATAGGCATTGCGGTAGAAGGCGGCGCTGCCGCAAAAGAGGCGCTGGTCGTGATCGGACCAGGGCACGCCTTTGCCGGTGCGGAAGGCGTCGAGCGACTTGTCCTGATCGAACCACATGGAGGCGGTGACCTCCCAGGCCGGCGGCTCATCTCCTCCGGTGCCTCGACCTCCTGGCACGATTTGGTCCTCTATCTGGTGTCGCGCCGCGCTGGCCCGACCGTGGCGCTGGCCATCGCCCGATTCTATGCCCTGGAATGGCATCGGAAAGGATTGGCGCCTTACATCGTTTTCGTGCCCCAGCGCGGGCATGGCGACGCGACGATTCTCGAGGCCCAGGACTGGCTGGCGACACACCATCCGGTCGCCAACCCCGTGGATCAGATCGTGGGGCGCGCGGGCCTTGCGGCACGCACCTTCAAACGCCGCTTTTCGAAGGCCACGGGATTGTCCCCGATCGCCTACGTGCAGCGCCTGCGCGTCGAAGATGCCAAACGCAGACTTGAACGAGCCACCGCGCCGATCGACGACATCAGTTGGAATGTCGGCTATGAGGATCCGGCGTTCTTCCGCAGGTTTTTCAAGCGTCTCACAAGCCTCACCCCAGGCGCCTATCGGCGCAAGTTCAAACTCCCCGACTTTGCCGGTTGACGGGCCACGAGCGGCGCAACGCGTCGTCGGCTCGACTCGTTTCGAGGGCCGGCGCGGCGCCCGCTGGACCTTCCCCGCCGGCGGCCCGTGCCCGACCCGCCCAACACCTTGACCTCGCCCGCCCGTCCGGGTCACTCTCGGCGGGCCTTGGGCGGCGCGCGAGAGGGGAGTGAGGAGCCATGAGTTTGATGCGTGGGTTGATGATGGAGATGCCGTTGCTGATCTCGTCGTTGATCCGGTATGCGGCCGAGTATCACGGTGGGCGCGAGATCGTCACCCGGACCATCGAGAAGGACATTCACCGCACCACCTACGCCGAAGTCTATCGGCGCACCCAGCAATTGGCCCATGCGCTCACGGCCCTCGGCGCCGAGCCGGGCGATCGGATCGGCACCATCGGCTGGAACTCTCATCGTCATCTGGAGGTCTATTACGCCGTCTCCGGCATCGGCGCGATCCTGCACACCATCAATCCCCGGCTGTTCGCCGATCAGCTCGTCTACATCATGAACCATGCCGAGGACCGGTTCCTGTTCGTCGATTCGAGCTTCGTGCCCCTCATCGAACAGTTGGCCGACAAGCTGCCCAAGGTCGAGGGCATCGTGGTCATGGCCGCCGAGGACCGGATGCCCGAGACAACGCTTGCCAACGTCCATTGCCACGAGACCCTGATCGCGGGCCGCCCGGAGCATTACGACTGGCCCCGATTCGATGAAAACACCGCCTCCTCACTCTGCTACACCTCGGGCACCACCGGCAATCCGAAGGGCGTGCTCTACAGCCATCGCTCGACCGTGATCCATTCCTGGTGCGTGTGCTCGGCCGATACCCTGGGCATCAACAACCGGGATTCCCTGCTCGTCATCGTGCCCATGTTCCACGCCAATGCCTGGGGCACGCCCTACGCGGCGGCCATGTGCGGCGCCAAGCTCGTGTTCCCGGGGCCCCATCTGGACGGCCAATCGGTCCACGAATTGATCGAGAGCGAGGGCATCACCGCCTCGGCCGCGGTGCCGACCGTGTGGCTGGGGATTCTCCAATACCTCGAGGAGACCGGCAAAACCCTCGACACCTTGGAGCGGGTCGCGATCGGCGGCACCGCGGCGCCGCCGGTGATGGTGCGCACCTTGCAGGAAGCCTATGGCGTCCGGGTCTGCCACGCCTGGGGCATGACCGAGATGAGCCCGCTCGGCACCACCGGCGTGCTCAAGGGCGAGTCCCTGATGCTGCCCAAGGAGGAGCAATACAAGCTTCAGGAAAAGCAGGGCCGGGGCATTTACGGGGTCGATCTCAAGATCGTCGATGACGACGGTGAGCCGCTGGCCCGGGACGGGGTCGCGTTCGGCAATCTGATGGTCCGGGGGCCGTGGATATCGTCCGGCTACTTCAAGGGCGAAGGCGGCGACGTGCTCGACCCGGACGGCTGGTTCCCGACCGGCGACGTGGCGACTCTCGATGCGGAGGGCTACATGCAGATCACCGATCGGGCCAAGGACGTGATCAAGTCGGGCGGCGAATGGATCGGCTCGATCGAGCTCGAGAACGTGGCCATGGAACATCCGGGCGTCGCCGAATGCGCGGTCATCGGGGTCAAGCATCCGAAATGGGACGAGCGGCCGTTGCTGCTCGCGGTCCGCCGGCCGGGAAGCAACGTGACGCCGGCGGAACTGCTGGGCTTCTTCGCCGGCAAGGTCGCCAAATGGTGGCTGCCCGACGACGTGGTGTTCCTCGACGAGTTGCCCCACACGCCGACCGGCAAGGTGCTCAAGACCGCGCTCCGCGAGCGATTCGCCGATCACGTGCTGCCCACCGCCGGCGTCGCCGAGTAGAACCCGCGCCGATTAACGGAGATCAGGAGCCCCGCCCATGCCCGGACCGCTCGACGGTGTCCGAATCATCGACCTCACCGCCATGCTCGCCGGGCCGTTCGCGACCATGATGCTGGGCGACCAGGGCGCCGACGTGATCAAGGTCGAGCCGCCCGGGCGGGGCGACCACGTCCGCGCCGGCGGCAATCGCTCAGGCGGCCTGCCGGCCAGCTTCCTCAACCTCAATCGCAACAAGCGCTCGATCACCATCGACCTCAAATGCGAGAAGGGCCGCGCGGTGCTCGAGCGGCTGGCGGCCGGCGCCGACGTGCTGGTTCAGAATTTTCGCCCCGGCGTGGTCGATCGGCTCGGCATCGGCGAGTCGGATATCCGCCTGGTCGCGCCGGACATCGTCTACGTCTCGATCTCGGGCTTCGGCGAGACCGGCCCGTTCGCGGGCAAGCCGACCTACGATCCGATCATCCAGGCGATGTCGGGGCTGGCCTCGATCCAGGGCGGTTCGGACCAGGCCCGGCCCCGGCTGGTGCGGACCGTGCTGCCCGACAAGCTGACCGCGATCACCGCCGCCCAGGCGATCACCGCGGCGCTGCTGGCGCGGGCCAGGACCGGAGCGGGCCAGCATGTCCGCCTGTCCATGCTCGACGCGGTGGTCGCCTTCCTGTGGGCGTCCGACATGGGCGCGCAGACCTTTCCCGACCGCAACGTCTCGGCCCAGCGCGCGGCGAGCTTCATCGATCTGATCTACGAGACCGCCGACGGCCATATCAGTGTCGCGGTGATGCGCGATCATGAATGGGAAGGCCTGACCCGCGCCCTCGACCACCCGGAATGGCTCGAGGACACCCGCTTCACGACCCCGGCGCTGCGCGACCGCAACATCAACGAACGCCTGGCCATGATCCAGGAGGTGCTGGCGACGCGGACCACCGGCGAATGGCTCGCGCGTCTGGAGGCGGAAGGGGTACCGGTGGCGCCGGTGCTGACCCGCGCGCAGAGTCTCGATCACGAGCAGATCCGGGCCAGCGCGATCGCGGTCGAGGTCGAGCATCCCCAGGCGGGGCGGATTCGCCAGGCGCGCCCGGCCGCCCGGTTCGAGGGCACGCCCTCTGAAATTCGCCGCGGCGCGCCGCAACTGGGCGCCCAGACCGACGAGATCCTGGCCGAAGCCGGCCTCGGCGAAGACGACATCGCGGCGCTCAGGCGCGACAATGTGGTCGGCGGCTAGATTTCGAGCCCGCCCCGGCGCCCCGGTGCCCCCGCGCCCCGGTGCCATGATTGATACAGGTTAAAGCGCGGGCGGTCCCGTAACCCTATCAATCGAACGGACAAATTCGAGGAGTCTGCGGATGTCCGGTATCGAGGTTGCGTACCTGATCGGCATTGTGGCGGCCTTCACCGCCTTCTCGGTGACCCTGGCCTGGGCCACCCACACCACCAACAAACCCTGAGCCGAGGGGGAGCCGCGAACCGGCTGCCACGGCGGACGAGGCCGTGCGCGCCGATCATCATCACTCCCATCCAAACCTTTCCCCATCAAGGTGGAAGGCTTATGGGTTGCGTCCCGATCCGTGCCGGAGATGGCCGGCGAGGTCGTTGCCGAGCCGAGGGTCAAGGCGAAACTATCGCCCTTACAGGTTGATTTTGGCTCGTATTCCGTGATTGGGCAGGGCGGCTCTCCAGGCCACCCGTCGCAGCCCGGCCTTCGCCCCGCCCCTACTCCGCCGCCAATGCCGGCCGGACCGGGCGCAACGCCCCCGGGTCGCGGACGGCGCCGGAGGAGGCGTTGCGGGCGAGCGCCGCGTAGGACTGTAGGGCGCGCGAGACGATGCGGTCGCGCTTCTCACTCGGCCGCCAGCCGCCGTCGGCGCGGGCATCCATCGCCGCCCGGCGTTCGGCCAGGGTGGCTTCGCTCACATCGAGCACGATGGATCGGGCGGGGATGTCGAACACGATCTCGTCGCCCGCTTCGATGAGCGCGATCGCACCGCCTTCGGCCGCTTCCGGCGAGATGTGGCCGATCGAAAGGCCCGAGGTTGCGCCGGAAAAGCGGCCGTCCGTGATCAAGGCGCATGTCTTGCCCAGGCCGACCGCCTTGATCATGGACGTCGGCATCAGCATTTCCTGCATGCCCGGGCCACCGCGCGGGCCCTCGTAGCGGATCACGACCACGTCGCCTTCCCGGACCTCGCCGCCCCGAATTCCGGCGACCGCCGCGTCCTGGCTTTCGAACACCTTGGCCTTGCCGGTGAAGCGGAGGATCGAGGCATCGACGCCGGCGGTCTTCACGATGCAGCCGTCCTCGGCAATGTTGCCATGGAGCACGGCCAGGCCGCCGTCGGTGCTGTAGGCATGGGCGACATCGCGGATGCAGCCGCCGGCGCGGTCGAGATCGAGGCTTTCGTAGGTGCTGTCCTGACCGAACGCCCTGATCGTGCGCTGGCCCCCCGGCGCGGCGCTGAAAAAGCCCCTGACCGCCGCATCCTCGGTGCGCCCGACATCGTGGGCGGCGAGCCTCTCGGCCAGGCTTTGGCCAAGCACGTCGGTCACCGTGACATCGAGCAGACCGGCGCGATCGAGCTCGCCCATGATGGCCGGGATGCCGCCGGCGCGGTGGACGTCCTCGACATGATAATGGGGAACCGAGGGCGAGACCTTGCAGATGTTGGGCACGGCGCGCGACAGCCGGTCGATGTCGGCGATCGTGAAATCGATGTCGCCCTCGAAAGCGGCGGCGAGCAAATGCAGCACGGTGTTGGTCGAGCCGCCCATGGCGATATCGAGCGACATCGCGTTCTCGAAGGTCCGGCGGTTGGCGACATTGCGCGGAAGGCAGCTGTCATCGCCGCCCTCGTAGTGGCGCTTGGTCATCTCGACGATCCGGCGGCCGGCCTCGGTGAACAATGACCGCCGCGCGGCGTGGGTCGCCAACAGGGTGCCGTTGCCGGGCAGGGCCAAGCCCAAAGCCTCGGTCAGGCAGTTCATGGAGTTGGCGGTGAACATGCCGGCGCAAGAGCCGCAGGTCGGGCAGGCGATGTTCTCGATCGCGTCGAGGTCGTCGTCGGCCAGGTTGGGATCGCCGCCCGCGACCAAGGCATCGGCCGCGTCGATGACCCTGTCGCCGCCGCTCAGCACCGCCTTGCCGGCCTCCATCGGCCCGCCCGAGACGAAGATCGTCGGGATATTGAGGCGCATCGCCGCCATCAGCATGCCGGGCGTGATCTTGTCGCAATTGGAGATGCAGACCAGGGCATCGGCGCAATGGCCGTTGACCATGTATTCGACCGCGTCCGCGATCAACTCGCGCGACGGCAGGCTGTAGAGCATGCCGTCATGGCCCATGGCGATGCCGTCATCGATCGCGATGGTGTTGAACTCCTTGGCGACGGCGCCGGCCGTGTGGATTTCGCGCGCGACCAGTTGGCCGAGCTCCTTCAGATGCACATGGCCCGGAACGAATTGGGTGAACGAATTGGCGATCGCGACGATCGGCTTGTTCATGTCGGTATCGGCGGTGCCGGTGGCGCGCCACAAGGCGCGGGCCGCCGCTTGGGTGCGACCCTGGGTGGTCCGATGCGAGCGATAGGCGGGCATGGCGGCTTTCTCCTTGCGCGGATGGCCGCGGCGCCCCGGCGCCCCGGTCCGAATGGTCACTCTTGAGGATCGACAAACGTATATCGGCCTTGGCGGCGGTGTTCAAGCGGCCTCGCGCGACCGCGGCGGGGCCGAGAATGAGGACTCGCCACGGGTCGATTTCAGCTAGTATTCCGTGATCGGGCGCGGCCGCGAGGCCAGCCCCGGCCGAACGAATGGCGGCGGTTTGATGATCGACAATCTTGGCCCAGCCCTCGGGCGTGTCTTGGCGGCGCTGGTTCTGGCGCCCGCGCTGGTCGCGCTGGCGGCGGCGGCCGACGGTGAGCGGCCGGATGCGGCGGCCGTGATCGACCCGGAGCGCGCGCCGGCAGGCGATGTCGAAACCGCGGCGGAGGCGGTTCCGGAGGCGACCGTGGAGGGCGCGGCGGAGCCGACCGAAGAGGTCGCTCCGGAACCGGCGGAGGGCGCGCCGCCGCCGGCCCCGCCGACCGCGGAATCCGAGGCCGGTGACGACCAGGCAGCGGCGCCTCCCCCGGCCCCGATCACGGATCCGGAGGCGCAATATCTGCTTGGCCTCGGCCACCAGACCGGCGACGGGGTGGTCAAGAACCATGCCCTGGCCTGGCGCTGGTTCCAGAAGGCGGCCCGGCAGGATCATGTGCCGGCCCAGCTGGCGCTTGCCGCCATGTACGAAACGGGGAGCGGCATGCCGCTCGATTACGCCGCCGCCGCCGAATGGTATCGGCGCGCCGCCGAGGCCGGGGATCGCCATGCCCAGGCGCGGCTCGGCCGCCTCTATCGCTTTGGATTCGGCGTGCCGCGCAACAGCGCCACCGCCGCCCGCTGGCTGGGCCGCGCCGCCGCCGCC
>CAJWQN010000085.1 GCA_913045505.1 uncultured Rhodospirillaceae bacterium
AGACCGGAAAGACGATCACCGCCGGGATCGGGCGCTACGGCCCCTATCTCAAGCATGACGGCCGCTACAAGTCCCTTCCCGATGGCGACGACGTGCTCGCGGTCGGCCTCAACCGCGCGGTCAGCCTGCTTGCCGAACCGAGCCGTGGCCGCGGCGGTGCCGTACCGGTCCGGGTGCTGGGCGCCCATCCCGACGATGGCGCCGACATCGGCGTTTACGAGGGTCGCTACGGCCCCTACATCAAGCACAATGGGGTCATCGCCAACATTCCCAAGGACACGCCGCCCGATCAGGTGACCGTGGAGCAGGCGGTCCCGTTGCTCGCCGAAAAGGCCAAAAAGAAGAAGGGCGCCAAGCGCAAGCCCGCGGCCAAGGCCAAGGCACGAAGCAAATCGACCGCCAAGAAGGCCGCCAAGAAGACTGTTGGTGCCAAGCGCAAACCGGCCACCAAGGCCGACCAGCCGGCCGAAGGCGTCTGAGCGCCGCACCATCCCTTGGCGAAATCCAAACCGATTGCGGGCGCCGGCAAATCCCGGAGCGCGCGCGCCGATCGCCTGCCGAGCCGTGACGAGATCGCCGCCTACGTCAAGGACAGCCACGGCAAGGTCTCCAAGCGCGAAATCGCCCGCGCGTTCGGGATCACCGGCGCCGGCCGGGCGGCGCTCAAGGAGATGATGCGCGATTTGGTCGCCGACGGTACCCTGGCAGGCGGCGGCAAGCGCCGGCTGGCCGACCCCTCCCGGTTGCCGCCGGTGCTGGTGGTCGAAGTGACCGGACTCGATGCGGATGGCGACCCTCTCGCCGCGCCCTCCGATTGGCGGGGCGAGGGTCGCGCGCCCCGGATCGCCCTGCCCTCGACCGGCGGTCGGCCCGGCCCGGCCCTGGGGTTGGGCGATCGGGCGCTGGTCAAGGTCCGCGCGACCGGTCCGGGTCACTACGAGGGCCGCATCATCCGCGCCTTGAGCGAACGGCCGGGCCGGGCCGTCGGTGTGTTCCGCGAGGCGGCCGATGGCGGCCGCATCCAGGTCGTCGACCGGCGCGCGCGCAGCGAATTGGCGGTGTCGGCCGACGACACCATGGCCGCGGTCGCGGGCGAGTTGGTGGTCGCCGAGATCGGCGGTCCGCGCCGGTTCGGCCTGCCCCGCGCCAAGGTGGTGGAACGGCTGGGCGGCCTGGACTCGGCCCACGCGATCAGCACCCTGCTGTGCAGCGCGAACGGTATTCCGACCCGATTCCCGGCCGCGGCCCTGGCCCAGGCGGATGCGGCGCGCGCCCCCGATCCGGACGGCCGGACCGATTTGCGCGCCCTTGCCCTGGTCACCATCGACGACGAGGACGCCCGCGATTTCGACGACGCGGTCTGGGCCGAGGCCGATCCGGACCCGGCCAACTCGGGTGGCTGGCACGCGGTGGTCGCCATCGCCGATGTCGGCCATTACGTCTGTCCCGGTGACCCCATAGACCGCGAGGCGCGCTCGCGTGGCAACTCGGTCTATTTTCCCGACCGGGTGGTGCCGATGCTGCCCGAGCCGCTGTCCAACGGCTGGTGCTCGCTCAAGGCCGGAGAGGATCGCGCTTGCCTGGCGGTGCATCTCTGGATCGATCGCGACGGGACCCGTCGGCGCCACCGGATCGAGCGCGCGCTCATGCGCTCGGCCGGGAGGCTCACCTATGCCGGCGTTCAAGCAGCCCATGATGGCCTTGGCGACGCCGGCACAGCCGAACTTGGGCCGGTGATCGCGGCCCTGTACGGGGTCTATCGAAGCCTTGCGCGCGCCCGGGTCGCGCGCGGCACCCTGGATCTGGACCTGCCCGAACGGCGGGTGGTGCTGGCCGAGGACGGCCAGGTTCAAGCGATCGAGACGCGACTGCGGCGCGACAGCCATCGCCTGATCGAGGAGATGATGATCGCCGCCAACGTGGCTGTCGCCGAAGTGCTGAGCGCCAAGGCCGCGCCGTGCATGTACCGGGTCCACGATCAGCCGCCGCTCGACAAGCTCGAGCCGCTGCGCACGTTTCTGGCTTCGCTCGGCTACAAGCTGTCCCGCGCCCGGCATCTGACCCCCGGCCACTTCAATCAGATTTTGCTCAAGGCGGCGGGCAGGCCCGAGGAGGAGGTGGTCAAGCTGGTCATTCTCCGCGCCCAGGCCCAGGCCGAATACAATCCGCGCAACATCGGCCATTTCGGCTTGAATCTGCATCGCTATGCCCATTTCACGTCGCCGATTCGCCGCTATGCGGACTTGCTGGTGCACCGCAGCCTGATCCGCCGGCTCGAGTTGGGCGGGGGCGGCATCGAAGACGGGACCGAGGACGATTGGTCCGAGATCGGCGCCACGATATCGGCCGCCGAACGCCGCGCCGCCGCCGCCGAGCGGGACGCCTTCGACCGCTACGCCACCCGGCTTCTGGCCGCGCGTATCGGCGCCGAGTTCGGCGCCCATATCACCGGCGTTACCCGTTTCGGGCTGTTTGTCGCGATCGATGAAACCGGTGCCGAGGGTCTGATTCCGATTCGCGATCTGGGCGCCGCCAGTGGCGAGTACTTCCGGCTCGACGATGTCCATCACAGGCTCGTCGGCGATGAGACCGGCATCTCCCACGGGCTCGGCGCGCCGATCCGGGTCCGCCTGGCCGAGGCCGACGTGGTCACCGGCAGCATCCGCTTCGAGCTGGCCGCGCAGCCCGAGATCGCGCGCAAGAGCCGCCGGCGCCGGCGCCGTTAGCGCCCAGCCGGTGGCGAGGATTCGGGAAGCCTCCGTGGCTGATTTCGGGTCACGTGACTCCGATCGGCCGCCCGCGGATCAAGGGCGCGCTGATCGGCCCGCACTGGACGCTTCGGCTGGGCGGGTTCGACGATCACGGCCGGTCGGACCGGTGAGTGCGGCGAGCGGGCCATGAGCGGGCACATGGTTCGCGGCCTGGTGGCGGCGATCGCCGCGATCGCGGCATTCGGGGTATCGATCGGCCTGACCCAGCCGTTGTTGTCCCTGGTCCTCGAGGCCCGCGGCCATTCGAGCACCTTGATCGGCGTCAACACCACGGTCCAGTTTCTGGGCATCATGGTGGCGGCGCCGCTGATCCCGGGGCTGATCCGGCGCTTGGGCGTGCTGGCGGTCATGTTCGCCGGTGTCGCGATTTCGGCCGCGACCTTGTTGGCGTTCGCCGGCACCGAGTCCCTGGTCGCCTGGTTCGCGATCCGATTCATTCTCGGTTGCGCGGAAGCGGCGCTGTTCATCGCCGGCGAGACCTGGATCAATCAGGTCGTCGATGACCGAATCCGCGGTCGGGTGATCGGCGCTTACGGCACGGTCCTGGCCAGTGGTCTGGCCTTGGGGCCGCTGATCATCGGCCTGACCGGGATCGCCGGCGCGTTGCCGTTTCTGGTCGGCGGCGCGATCATCGCGGCGGCCGTGATGCCGCTTGCCGCCGCCGTCGGGACGGCGCCTCGCATCTCGGGGCATCCGTCGCGTGGGCCGTTGGCCCTGATGGCGCTGGTGCCGTTGGCGGCCTCGGCGACCGCGGTATTCGGCCTGCTGGACGCGGGGGTCATGACCTTGCTGCCTCTTTACGGAACCGCGATCGGGCTCGACGCCGCCCAGGCCGCGGTGCTGGTCACGGTGACGGTCGTCGGCGGCGTGGTCCTGCAGTTCCCGATCGGCTGGCTCGCCGATCACGTCGGGCGCACCGGCTTGCTGATCGCCCTGGCCGCCTTGGGGGCCGCCGGGATGGTCGTGGTCCCGCTCCTCGCCGCCGTCCCGCTGATGCTCCATGGGCTGCTGTTTCTGGTCGGCGGCATGGTTGGTGGCTTGTGGACGGTGCCGATGGTGATGCTGGGCGAGAAGTTTCGGGGCGTCGATCTGGCCACCATCAATGTCGCCACGGCGCTGCTGTACGGGGTCGGCAGCGTGATCGGGCCGTCGGTCCTGGGCGCGACGATGGAATTGTCGCCCCATGGCTTGATGCTGGCGATGGCGCTGGCGCCGGCCGGGCTGGCCGTCGCCGGCCTGGCCGCGGCGGCCGGCGCCCGGCGGGCGCCTTGACAGGTCGGGGCGGCGCTGTATGGTCCGGTCCCGATCTGGCGCGCCACCGCGACATTCGACCGGAGCAGGACGATGGCCAAGTCCAACACCATCAAGATTCGCTTGAACAGCACCGCCGATACCGGCTTCTTCTATGTCACCAAGAAGAATCCGCGCAACATGACCGCCAAGATGGAGGTCAGGAAATACGACCCGGTCGCGCGCAAGCACGTGCTGTTCAAGGAAGGCAAGATCAAGTAGCGCCGATCACCTTGCGCTCCGCAAGGATGGCGGCCCCGGGTGGGCCGCCTTACTTTTTTTCCCGGGCCACACGAACTCGCCTGTTCGAGCCGTTCTTTACCACCAGGCCGGTCGGTGAGGATGGCGGATTCGGACTCGCGGTGGTCCACGGAATCATCGCCGAACACGGCGGCGGCATCGCGGTCGAAAGCCGGCCCGGAGCCGGCACCCGGATGACCGTCTATCTGCCGGAAGCAAGCGGGCCGCGATTGGGATCACGAGCCGGGGGCCTCGGCCTGGTCCGGATATTGATCGGCCGGGCGAAGGGGAGTATCGCTCAGTCCCATGTCCCCCGAAGCGGCCCAGACCATCGCCCTTCAGGCGCTCGGCTATATCGCCGCCGATCAGCCTCTGCTCGACCGGCTGCTGGCCCAGAGCGGGCTCGACTCGGCGGCGATGTCGGCACAGGCGGCCAATCCCGAATTCTTGGGCGGCGTGCTCGATTATCTGCTCGCCGACGAGGCCTTGTTGGTCGGTTTTTGCCAGTCACACGACCTGGAGCCCGATCTGCCGGGTCGCGCCCGGGCCCGGCTTCCCGGCGCCACGCCGGAGTGGTGAGGCCGCCATGACCAGTCACCTGCCGGACGACGTCCGGCGCCAGATCGCGGCCGTGGGGGTGGCGCCGGACCGGCCCCTGATCATCGCTGATGCCGACGAAGTGCTGGTGGTGTTCATGGCCGCGTTCGAGGCCTTCATGGAACAACAAGGGTTGTATTTCGATTGGGCCGATTATCGCCTGACCGGCAATATTCGCCGTCAAAGCGACCGCCAACCGGTGGACCAGGAAGCGGTGAGCGCGCTGTTGGCGGCATTCTACGACGCCCGCGCCGGGGCCTTGGAGCCGGTTCCCGGCGCCGCCGAGGCACTGGCGGGCTTGAGCCGGCGCGCCCGGGTGGTGGTGCTCAGCAATCTGCCGGCCGCCTATGGCGAGGTCCGCCGGCGATCGCTGGCCGGCCACGGCATGGCCTATCCGGTGGTGGTCAATCGGGGCCCGAAGGGTCCCGCGGTCGGCGCCTTCACGGATGCCCTCGACGCGCCCGCGTTCTTCATCGATGACGCGCCTTCGCACCACGCCTCGGTCGCCGATCACGCGGCCGGGGTGCATCGGCTCCATTTCGTCCACGACCGGCGCTTGGCGGCGCTCATCGGCCCGGCGCGGGCCAGCCATCATCGCACCGACAACTGGACCGATGCGCGGGCCGTGATCGAGGCCCGGCTCGACGAATCGGGATTCTGAGCGGTTCGGGCGCGGCCCGTGATGCGAATCGGAATCGACGTCGGCGGGACCAAGATCGAAGCGTTGGCACTCGACGCCGATGGGGTCGCATGCGCGCGCCGCCGGGTGCCGACTCCGCGCGGCGACTATCCGGCCACCCTTGCCGCGATCGCGGCGCTGGTCGGCGAACTCGAGACCGCGGCCGGACCCGCGGCCAGCGTCGGCATCGCCATGCCCGGCGCCTTGTCACCGGCCAGCGGTGTGATCAAGAACGCCAATTCCACCTGGTTGATCGGCAAGCCGTTCGACCGCGATCTGGCGGCGGTATTGGCGCGCCCGGTCCGGCTGGCCAATGACGCCAATTGCTTCGCCCTGTCCGAGGCCACCGACGGCGCCGGCACCGGCGCCGAGGTCGTGTTCGGCGTGATCCTCGGCACCGGGGTCGGCGGCGGCATCGTCGTCGGCGGCCGCCCGCTCGGGGGCCGCAACGCGGTCGCCGGCGAATGGGGCCACAACCCCTTGCCCTGGCCGACTCCCGGGGAAACTCCCGGCCCTCCCTGTTACTGCGGGCGAAACGGTTGCATCGAGACTTTCCTGTCGGGGCCGGGCTTGGCCGCCGACCACGAGGCGGCGACCGGCGCGGCGCGTTCGCCAGGCGCGATCGCCGCCGCCGCCGAGGCCGGCGACGCCGCGGCCGCCACCACCTTGGCGCGCTATGGGCACCGGCTGTCGCGTGCGCTTGCCCATGTGATCAACATCCTCGATCCCGAGATCATCGTCCTCGGCGGCGGCCTCTCCAACATCGCGCGGCTCTACGACACCGTGCCGCGGTCATGGTCCCAGTTCGTGTTCTCCGACAAGGTCGAAACCCGGCTCGTGTGCAATATGCATGGTGATTCCAGCGGCGTCAGGGGTGCCGCCTGGCTATGGCCGGAGCACCCCTGACACAGCCCGGCCTGTGCCGCGATTGCGGCGCCCGCCCGCCGGCCGGGGGTGGTGGCCGGTGTCCGGTCTGCGCCAGCCCGCGGGTGATTCGCCACCCGGAATTGTTCGATCTCGCGATCGCCCATCTCGACTGCGACGCGTTCTATGCCGCGATCGAAAAGCGGGACGATCCCGCCCTCTTGGACAAGCCGGTGATCGTCGGGGGCGGCAAGCGCGGCGTGGTCGCCACCTGCTGCTATATCGCCCGCCTGCGCGGCGTTCATTCCGCGATGCCCATGTATCGGGCGCTCCAGGCCTGTCCCGACGCGGTGGTGCTGCGCCCGAACATGGCTAAATATCAGGCGGTCGGCGGGGCGGTGCGGGCGCTGATGCGGGACCTGACGCCGGCGGTCGAGCCGCTGTCGATCGACGAGGCCTATATGGACTTGCGCGCGCGCCACGATTCGGGCGCGGAGAGTGCGGCCGAAGCGTTGGCCGGCCTGGCGCGAACCATCGAGCGGGATCTCGGCGTCTCCGCCTCGATCGGCCTCAGTTTCAACAAATTCCTGGCCAAGCTTGCCTCCGATCTCGACAAGCCGCGCTCCTTTTCGGTCATCGGGCGCGAGGAATGCCGAGCGTTTCTGCGGCCGCTGCCGGTCAAACGCATCTGGGGCGTCGGGCCGGCGCTGGCGGCCAAGCTCGCTCGCGACGGCATCAACACCATCGGCCAGCTCCAGGATAGGGACGAGGGCGAACTGATCGCGCTTTACGGTGCGATGGGGCGCCGCCTGGCCCATTTCGCGCGCGGCGAGGACGAACGTGAGGTCTCGTCCCGCGGCAAGCGCAAGAGCGTCTCGGCCGAAACCACGTTCGAAACCGATACCGGCGCCGTCGACGAGTTGGCATCGACCTTGCGTCACTTGTGTACGCGGGTCGCCGGTCACATGGCGCGCTCAGGGGTCGCCGGCCAGGCCGTGGTGCTCAAGCTCAAGAGCGCCGATTTCCGAACCCGGACCCGGACCGCGAGCCTGGCCCACCCGACCGCCCGCGCCGATGTGCTCTACCGTGCCGGGATCAAGTTGCTGAAACGCGAGGCCGACGGCACCCTTTTTCGCCTGATCGGCATCGGCGCGGCGCGGCTGTGCGGCCCGGAGGCGGCCGACCCGCCGGACATGCTCGACTCCGCCGGCCCCTAAAGCATTTTCCAAGCAACCAGAATCGGGACGGGCATTTCCGAGATTCGCAAATCCCGGCAATAGTGAGTCTCTTGTCTTAAAGGACAGATTCTTGGGGACATTGCGGATTCTTGAGATTGTTGGGGACATTGATTGTTGGGGACATTGTACTTTTATGGCGCTGCCGCGAGCGGACGAGCCCGGGGAGGCTCATGATCGACGAATGCTGGAACAACGACAGACCCCGTTAATGAAATGCTCTTCGATAAGTACAATGACCCCATTTCCGTTGACCAATGACCCCATTTCCATCGGCTATCTTGACCAAGCTTGATATGGGCAAACCTATTCGGAATTCGCGCTAGCAATCGGCGGGGGGCAGAATCTCCAGGTGTGCGAGGGTCGCGCGGATCGCGAAATCGCCGTAATCGAGGTCCATTTCCGACGACACGCCGTTTTCCATGAGCCGAAAATGAACTTCGAACTCCGGCTCGGAATCGCTTCCCCTCATCGGAAAATAGGCCATGTCGATGGGCCAGGATCGCAAGGCGCCGAGTGCTTCGATGGCGCCGCGGTCGGATTCCGAACCGGCATCCGAACCCGCCACCGGCGCGCTGCCGGGTGCGATCAGGGAGCCGATGAAGGCGGTAACCTGGTTCAGGCTGTCGAGCCCGGTGCCGCTGAACATGGTCTTGGCCAGGACCGGCTTGTCGGCCAGGGCGGTCGCCACGGTCATGAACAGATGTTCGGTCGGGAAGATGGTGCCCGGCGGCAGCGCGATTTCGGCGATCTCGGGCAGGGTAAAACGGGCGCTGCCGCCGCCCGCCCCCGAGTCGAGTTCGGCGCGGCCGTCGATCTCCTCGACCACCTCGCCGTTGGTGGTGGTGCGCATGGTGTAACGAAAACTCGAGCCGTCTCTCGACTCCCAGCTCGAGAAGCTGAACTCATTGTCGATGTCATGGCCTTCGCGATGGGTGAAATCCATGCGAACCCGCTGATTCAGGGTCCAGCCGTCGCAGACATCCGTCCATTCGAGAAACATCTTGCCGCGCATGCCGGTAAATTCGGCGCTGTCGCGCGTGGCCAGCAGGTGCATGTCGTAAATCGCCCGATGGGGCGACAACGCGGCCTTGTCGGCGGCGTTCGCGGTCGCCGCCGCGATCGCCGAAACAACGGCCATGCTCGTGGATAAGAACAGGTTCATGGTGCTAGCGGATGCCGAACATCGCGCCCCGTTGCTTTTCGAAATATTGCTGGTGGTAGTCCTCGGCCAAGAAGAAGAAGCCGGCCGGGGTGATCTCGGTGACGATCGGGCGGGCGATTCGGGGCCCGGCGCCGGCCAATGAGTCGCGCGCGACCCGCTCCTGTTCCGCGTCCGCGGTGAATATCGCCGAGCGGTACTGAGGCCCGACATCCGGCCCTTGGCGATCGCGGCTGGTCGGATCGTGCATCGCCCAGAAGGCGTCGAGCAACTCCCGGTACGACACCTGCGCCGGATCGAACAGCACCCGGACCACCTCGGCATGGCCGGTGGCGCCCGAGCAGACGTCCTCGTAGGTCGGATTCGCCACCGATCCGCCGGCATAGCCGACCGCGGTCTCGCGCACCCCGCCGACTTGGCGAAACGCCGCCTCGACACCCCAAAAGCAGCCCGCCCCGAATAGTGCCGTTTCCATTTTCAGCCACCCTTTTCAAGGAATCACGCCGGCGGCCGCGACCTTATCACAGACGCCGCGCCATGCGAGGATCACGATCCGCGCCGGCGCCGGACGACACTCAGTCGGACTCCACCGCCGGCAGGTTCGGTCGCTTGTGGGCCCAGGGGTGGGCGGCCTCGAACAGGGCGGCGGCGCGGAGCACGGTCTCGTCGGCCAGGCGCCGGCCGACGATCTGGAGGCCGATCGGCAGGCCGTCGGTGGCCCAGCCGCAGGGCAGGGTGAGCGCCGGGTGGCCGGTCAGATTGAACGGGTGGGTATAGGGATACCAGGCTTGGCGCACGCCCCCGACCGGCGCGCCCGCGATCTCGATGGGGTCGGAAAAATCGTGATCGATGGGGATCGCGGTCCGGGTCAGGGTCGGCGACAGGATCAGGTCGTGATCCTCGAACCAGCCCTGCACTTTTCGAAAGATCTTGGTCCGGGTACAGGCTGCTTGCTGGTATTGGACCGCGCTATAGGTCTCGGCGCTTTCGACCGCCCTGACCAGCGCCGGCGTCATCCGGTCGCGGTACTCGTCCAGCAGATGGGCGCAGCGGGCATGCCAGAAACAATTGCTGATGATCAGCCAGAACGGCTCGGTGTTGAAAAAATCGTCGGCGACTTCCTCGACGTCGGCGCCCAGCGCCGCGAAGGCGCGCACGCCGGCCTCGCAGGCGGCCAACACCTCCCCATCGACCACCGTGTTGCCCATGCGCGGGCGCCAGGCGATTCGCAAGCCGCCAAGGTCGCCCTCGGCCCGCGCCGCCACCCGGTAATCGGCCGTGGCCAACAGGTCCGACAGAGGATCGAGCGGGTGGGGGCCGGCCATGACCTCCAGCATCAGCGCGGCATCGGCGACCGTGCGCGTGATCGGGCCGATGGTGACCGTGCTCGCGAACCCATCGGGGTGTTGAAGATCGGGGACCAGGCCGCGGGTCTGCTTCAAGCCGACCACGCCGCAGGCGGCGGCCGGTATTCGGGTCGAGCCGCCGCCGTCGCTGGCGAGGTTGAGCGGCGCCAGTCCCGCCGCCGCCGCCGCGCCGGCGCCGCCGCTGGAGCCGCCCGAGGTGCGGGTCGGGTCCCAGGGATTGTGGGTGCGCCCGAACAGTGGCGCCCCGGTCAGGGGCCCGTGGCCGAATTCGGGCGTGGTCGTCTTGCCGACCAGAATCGCTCCGGCCTCCTTGAGCCGGGCGATCGAGACCGCGTCCGCCGTCGGCACCCGATTCCGGTACGCGATCGAGCCCTGGGTGGTGCGCACGCCGGCGGTATCGATCAGGTCCTTGACCGTGAACGGGATGCCGTGCAGAGGCCACAGGGCCGCGCCGGGCCGGAGCGCCGCC
>CAJWQN010000086.1 GCA_913045505.1 uncultured Rhodospirillaceae bacterium
CGGCTCCGACGCCAAGGTCGCCTATATCACCGACGAGCTCGGCTTCGATGTCGGCATCAACTACAAGACCGAGGACATCGGCGCCGCGATCGCGGCGGCCTGTCCGAGCGGCATCGACGTCTATTTCGACAATGTCGGCGGCGCCGTGACCGACGCGGTACTCGCCAACCTGGCCGACCGGGCGCGGGTCGCGATTTGCGGTCAGATTTCCCAGTACAATCTGGAAGGCTCGGAACTGGGGCCGCGCAATCTCCGCTTTCTGCTCGTCCACCAGGCCAAGATGGAAGGCTTCCTGGTGTTTCAATTCGCGTCTCGCTACGAACAGGGCCGGCGCCGTCTGGCCCAATGGATCCGGGACGGCCGGCTCAAATACAAGGAGCATGTGATCGAGGGCCTGGAAGCCGCGCCCAGGGCCTTCATCGGCCTTATGAACGGCGAAAACTTCGGCAAGCTCCTGATCAAGGTCGCCGATGGCTGAGGCGCGGGCGCGTGCTTTTGTTTACCGGTCGAATCGGCTTATAAGTCCGGGCCATGGCTGAGGGGCGGGTTCATCCGAGCGAGGGCTTGACCGAGACCATACCGGTGCGCGCGGCGCATCGGTTCGACGAGGCACGGCTCGCCGCGTATTTGGGCGAACATCTCGACGGGTTCGGCGGCGCGCTCGAGGTCCTGCAGATGCAGGCCGGGCAATCCAATCCGACCTTCCTGCTCGGCGCCGGCGGGCGCGAATGGGTGCTGCGCAAGCAGCCGCCCGGCAAGCTGCTGCCCTCGGCGCACGCCGTCGATCGCGAGTTTCGCATCCAACAGGCCCTGGCCGCGACCGACGTGCCGGTGGCGCGCATGCTCCATTTCTGTGCCGACGCGGACGTTCTCGGCACTCCGTTCTACGTCATGGAGCGGATGCGCGGGCGGGTGTTCCACGACAACACCCTGCCCGGACTGACGCCGGGCGAACGGGGCGCGGTCTACGAGGCCGCCTGCGACATTCTGGCCCGGCTCCACCGGGTCGATTGGCGGGCGCTGGGGCTCGCCGATTTCGGCAAGCCCGGCAATTACTTCATCCGCCAGATCGGGCGCTGGTCGAAGCAGTGGCAGGCCTCGAAGCAGAGCGAGATTCCGGCCATGGAGCGACTGATCGCCTGGCTGCCCGAGCATGTCCCCGACGACGACACCGTCACCGTCGTTCACGGCGATTACCGGCTCGGCAACATGATGTTCCACCCGGACCGGCCGGAGGTGATCGCGGTGTTCGATTGGGAGCTCTCGACCCTCGGCCATCCCCTGAGCGATCTCGCCTATACCCTCATGCCCTACAACACCAGGGATGCGTTCGGCGCGCTGATGGATCTCGATCTGGCGGCGCTCGGCATTCCCGATCAGGAGTCCTACATCCGCGCCTATTGCGCGCGTACCGGCCGGGCATCGTTCGATCCCACCTTCTATCTGGCGTTCTCGATGTTCCGCATGGCGGCGATCACCGAGGGGGTGCTGGCGCGCGCGCTCAGCGGCATCGCGTCGAGCGCCGACGCGGCCAAGGTCGGCGCCAACACCCGGCCCTACGCGGAACGCGGCTGGGCGCTGGTCGAGGCGACCGGCGGCGACTGAGAGTGGCCTGGCCCGGACATCATCCGGCCCGGCCCGGGCCTGGCGGCTACAAACCCGAACTCCGCGCCCGCGCCGTCGCGGCCGGCCGCGCGGCTCACCTCGAAGGAGCTGATTGGAAATGAAATCCATTCCGATCTCCTGGTTGGCCATGATGGGCCTGGTCATTTCGATGGCGCCGGCAATGACACCGGCGGCGGCGGGCGATTTCGAGGATCGGACGGCGGCGAGCCGGGGGGCGGTGAAGGCCTTTGCCCAGGCGCTCAAGGGCGAGCTGGTGGCGGCGATCAAGGCCGGCGGGCCGGTCCATGCGATCGAGGTCTGCAATCACGCGGCGCCCGACATCGCCGCCGAGCGGACGGCGGCGGCGGGCTGGCGGATCGCCCGGACCTCGCTCAAGCCGCGCAATCCCGGCAACCGGCCCGATGGCTGGGAAGAGGCGGTGCTCGAGGAGTTCGAGGCGCGCAAGGCCGCCGGCGAGGATGTGGTCAACCTGGAGGCGAGCGAGATCGTCACCGCCGAGGGCCGGCGCTCGTTCCGCTACATGAAGGCGATCCCGACCGGCGGCGTCTGCCTCGCCTGCCACGGCCAGAGCCTCGCGCCCGAGGTCTCGGCGGCGCTCGACGCGCTCTATCCCGACGACCAGGCCCGCGGCTTCGCCGTCGGCGACATCCGCGGCGCCTTCACCATCACCCAGCCGGTCGATTAGGGCTTGTACCCGGAAAACGAGAGTCTGCTCCCGACCCCATGACAGACGATCCGAGGCCGCGCCACGGAGTGACCCGGCGACTTCGGTTCTGATCCCGGTAACCTAGCCGAGAAGGAGAAGACCCATGGCGAGTCACGCGACAGGCGATGGCGGGATCCCGGCGAGAGACGCGGCGGCGCGCGGTTTGAAGCGGATCATGACCCTTGGCGGCGCCTACGGGACCCGCAACTACACCGTGAAGGACCTGCGCGACCAAAAGGGCGTGCGCGTGTTGGTCGAGACCCTGCCCTTCTCCCCGGAGGAAGCGGCCGCGGCCGAGGATGCCGGCATCGACACCATGAAGGTGCGTTTCGATCCCGCCCATCCCGATCTTGCGGCAGCGATTCGGCGCGCCGCGCCCAACACGTTCATGGCGTTCTCGGTACCGCTCGTGGCCGCCGCGAGCGAGGTCGAGGCGGTCCGTCTCGCCTACGGCGCGATGGCGATCGGGGCGGACGCGATCATGTGCCAGTGGAGCCCGCGATTCGTCGGCGCGGCGGCCGAAGCGGGCGTTCCGGTCCAGGGGCACGCGGGCCTGGTGCCGAGAAGGAGCACCTGGACCGGGGGGCTGCGCGCGGTCGGCAAGACCCTCGACGAAGCGATGTGGGTGTTCAGGGAGATCAAGGCGCTGGAGTCCGCCGGCGCCTACGCGGTCGAGGTCGAGGTCATTCCCGAGGCGCTGCTCGCCGAGATCAGCAAGCGCACCACGCTGTTGACCTCGTCGATCGGGGCGGGAAGCGGCGGCGACATCCAGTTCCTGTTCGCCGAGGACGTTCTCGGCAACAACCCGCCGCCTTATCCGCGGCATTCGAAGCAGTATCGCGACCTCTACAAGATGAAGCAGGAGATGCAGGCCGAGCGCGTGGCCGGCTTCAAGGACTTCATCGACGACGTCCGGCACGGCGGCTTCCCCGCGCCCGAACACGTCATCGAGGCCCCGGACGGCCTGATCGGCGCCTTTGTGGACGCGGTGGGCTCAGGCGACTGACCGGTCCGTCCATTGATTGCGACACTGGCTTGAACCGCGATCGCGGCCGAGCGCTGTTGCCCGCCGATGGCGGGGAAGCGATATCGGCGACGCTCAGCTGGAGCGTCGGTGGGGAACGGATTCCGGACTTTCGCACGCCAATCCCAACCCGTTGTCCGTCGATGAGGCCATGACCTGGCCGCGGTCCAGGGGCATCATCGCTTGGTGACCGAGTCGCGGATCGCTTCCAGCCAGTCGCGCTCGCGGCGGTAGTTCTTGGCCGGGGTGTCCTCGATCAGCTTGGCGTAGGTGGCGACGATCGCGGCCGCCTGTTCAGCCTTGACCGGGATATAGGTGAAGGCCAGCCATTCCTGGCGCGCCGACCATTTGGCCGCCGAGCCGTAGCCGTCGGCGCGGTATGCTTTGAGTTCGACCAGCACGTCGCGCGCCGGACTGAGCCATTTGCGGCCGCATTTGGGACCGTCGCAGACGAACGGGATTTCCCGGAAACGGCGATCGATCCGACGCTCCAGGGTGGCGCGAATGTCGGCGATCTGGTCACCGCGCAGGGCGATAAGATACAGGCGGTCGTCATGGAAGCCGAGGCAGGCCCGGCGCGCCCCGCCGGCCAGTTCGATCCGGTAAGTGCCGCCGGAGACGCCGGCGACCACGTCGAGATTGGCGCGGATCGCGTAGATCACGCTCCGCAACAGCGGATCCACGTCGGGCGAAATCGGCCAGGTCGCCGCATGGGACAAGGTCTGGCGACTGTGAAGGGTGGTGATCTGGGCGAGGCAGCCGGTGCTGTCCCTGAAGAAATCCACCGGTTCGATCAGCGCCGCCATGACCTTGGCCGCGGATTGACCGAAGGTCAGGCCGA
This sequence comes from uncultured Rhodospirillaceae bacterium, assembly GCA_913045505.1. GTDB lineage: Bacteria > Pseudomonadota > Alphaproteobacteria > UBA7887 > UBA7887 > CAJWQN01. Next base: position 4,198 of record CAJWQN010000086.1, read on the forward strand.
AGAGTGTCGGCGCGGTGTCCTCGTCCGCGCTTATCCCTTCGCCTCCGGCCGCGATCAGAGCCGCGGCGAGTATCACGTGCACCGCTTTCATCCCGTCGCCTTCGCCACCAAGGATGACCCGACCAAGGCGCGCGCTCCTTGATGCAGGTCAATCCAATCGCGGGGACAGCCAATTGCGGGGACAGCCAATCGCGGGGGCAATTACGGGGACAGTATACTTAATTAGTGGCCATCAGATATGGAAACAGTTCCACAATCATGAATTAAGTATACTGTCCCCATGTTTTTACTGTCCCCATGTTTTTCAGGTGCCGGTGAAGGTCGGTTTGCGCTTTTCGGAGAAGGCGGCGATGCCGTCGATGAAGTCGGCCGTGTCGGCGCAGGCCGCGATGCTCTGGGCCTCGGCTTCGAGTTGGGCCTCCAGGCTGGAGCCGAGCGATCGGTTGAACAGGGCCTTGGCCTTGGCGAAGGCCAGCGTCGGCCCCCCCGCCAGGCGTTCCATCAGGGTCCGGGCCTCGGCCTCGAGCCGATCGGCGGGGAAGGTGCGGTTGACCAATCCCAGGGATTCGGCGCGCGCCGAATCGAACCGCTCGCTCAGCAACGCCAGCTCCATCGCCCGACGGAACCCGACCAGGCGGGGCAGGGTGAAGGTCGAGGAGCCGTCGGGACTGGCGCCGATCAGGGAATAGGCCATGGTGAATTTGGCGTCCTCGGCGGCGATCACCAGGTCGCAGGCCATGGCGGTCGAGAATCCACCCCCGGCGCAGGCGCCGTGAACGCAGGCGACCACCGGCTTCGGCATCCGCCTCAGCGCCACGATGGCGGCGTGCAGATCGTGGGTGAGATCGATCAGCAGGCGCTTGAGGCCCTTGTCGGCGCTTTCATGGAACAGTTGCACGTCGCCACCGGCCATGAAGCCCTTGCCGGCGCCGCGCAGCATCACCGCGCGCACTGCCGCGTCGGCCTCGACGCGCAGCGCCGCGTCGCGGAATCCGCGGGCCATGTCGTAATCGATCGCGTTGAGGCGGTCGGGGCGGTTGAAGGTGAGCGTGGCGATCGCGTTGTCGATCGACAACAGGACGGGCTCGGACATGGCTTCCCTCACGAGGTTCGTTGAAACAGCACGACTCCGTCATCGTCGCGGGTTCGAGTGAGCCGGCCTTGGCCGACCAGACAATGGAGATGGGCCAGTGCCTCGCCAATGGCGAGCGCGGTCTGATGGACATCGAGCGCGCGGCGAAACAGGACCGGCACGATTTCGATCGCGCTCCGGGGCTCGGCGCAGGCGGCGAGAGTCTCGTCCAGCCGGTCCCGGTGGTGACCTTCCAGCTCGTCCAGGCGCCTGTGCAGGCCGTGAAAGGGCCGGCCATGGGACGGCAGCACCAGGGTGTCCTCGGGCAAGCCGCGGAGCCGATCGAGCGCCGCCAGGTAGCCGGCCAGCGGATCCGCCTCGGGTTGGGTATCCCAGACCGCGACATTGGGGGTGATCCGGGGCAGCACCAGATCGCCCGAAATCAGTGTCGCCGTTTCGGGATCGTGGAGGCAGGCATGTTCCGGCGAATGGCCGCCCCCGGTGATGACTCGCCAGGGGCGGCCATCGATGTCGATCTCGTCGCCGTCGGCGATGCGGCGGAAGCTGGGCGGAACCGGGGAGACGCTGATCCGGTAAGAACCGAACCATTGATCGAGGCTCTTGACGATCGCGCCATCGGCGCCGTGGCCGCGGTAGAAGGCGCGCCGCGACTCGGTGCGATCGTCGCCCCGGTCGGCGCCGGCCAGGCGCCCCATCAACCATTCGCGCTCGGTGGCCCAGAGCGGAATGTCCAGTTCCGTGCTCAGCCAGCCGGCGAGGCCGATATGGTCGGGGTGGAAATGAGTGACGATCAGACGTCGGGCCGGGCGTTCGACAAGCGGGCCGGCGAACACATCGCGCCAGGCGTCTTGCACCTCCGGCCGGTTGATGCCGCTGTCGACCAGGGTGCGCCCCGTACCGTCGTCGAGCAGCCAGAGATTGATGTGGTCGAGCCGAAAGGGCAGCGGCATGCGCAGCCAGGCGACCCCGGGCGCGACCGGGACCGGCGCGCCATGGGCCGGCACTTCGGGGCGCGAATGCTCTGGCGCGGCCGCCATCGGGGCGCTGCTCTAGCGAGCCGCCAGGCGCACGGCGCCATCGAGGCGGATGGTCTCGCCGTTGAGCATGTTGTTGGTGTAGATGGTCTTGACCAGCTCGCCGTATTCGGCGGCGGTGCCCAGACGCCTGGGGAACGGTGTGCCGGCGGCCAGCGATTCCTGCGCCTCCTTGGGCAGGCTTTGCATCATCGGGGTCAAGAACAGGCCCGGCGCGATGGTCACCACCCGGATGCCGTATTGGGCCAGGTCGCGGGCCGCCGGCAAGGTCAGGCCGATGATCCCGCCCTTCGATGAGGAGTAGGCGGCCTGGCCGACTTGGCCCTCGTAGCCGGCGACCGAGGCGGTGTTGACGATCACGCCCCGGCAGCCGTCATCGTCGGTGTCGTTGGTCCGCATCACGTTGGCGGCGGCCTTGAGCACGTTGAAGGTGCCGATCAGGTTGATCATGATGACCGTGGTGTAAGTGTCGAGGGCCAGGACGCCCTTGCGCCCGATGATTCGACCCGGCGTGCCGATCCCGGCGCAGTTGACCACCAGCGTCGGCGCGCCGAACGCTTCCGCCGCTTCGGCCACGGCGGCGGCGATGTCGTCCTCATCGGTCACGTCGGCCAGGCGAAACCGCGCCCTGGACCCGAGTTCGGCGGCCGTGGGTTGGCCGCGTTCACCGTCACGGTCGAACAAAGTTGCCTTGCCGCCGGCGGCGATCACGGCCGCCGCGGTGGCCGCGCCGAGGCCCGAGGCTCCACCGGTGACGATTGCGTGACAGGTCTTCAGGTCCATTCTCAGCCTCCGGCTGCTGGAAACGATGACGGGGCGCGACGGCGAACCGAGTAGCGGAGCCGCCGCCGGCGCGCAACACAAATCCGGCCCAGAATCAGGGCATGAACTGCTCGGTGATGATTCGTTCGTCGAGATTGTGCTCGGGATCGAACAGCAGATGAAGCGCGGTGGTCCGGTCCTGGGCGACATCGACCACGTGCACCCGGGGCGCCTCGGTGTAGTCGGCGGTGGCATTGACCGGCCGTCTATCGGCCTCCAGCATCTCGAACCGCACCGCCGCCCGCTCCGGCAGCAGGGCGCCCCGCCAGCGTCGCGGCCGGAACGGGCAGATCGGGGTCAGCGCCAAGAGTTGCGAATCGAGCGGCAGGATCGGGCCATGGGCCGAGAGATTGTAGGCTGTGCTGCCGGCCGGGGTGGCGACCATCACGCCGTCGCTGACCAACTCGTCGAGCCGCACCCGCCCGTCCACCGAAATCCGGATCTTGGCCGCGAACCGGGTCTGGCGCAGCAACGAGACCTCGTTGATCGCGAGCCCGTCGACCACCTGGCCGTTGTCGCATTCGGCACGCATGCGCAAGGGATGCAGGGTCGCGCGCTGGGCGGCGGCGATCCGTTCGGGCAGGTCCCGCTCGTCGTAGGTGTTCATCAGAAATCCGACCGTGCCCTGGTTCATGCCGTAAATGGGCACGCCGCGGCTGAGGAACCGGTGCAAACTGTCGAGCATGAAGCCGTCGCCGCCGAGGGCGACGATCACATCGGCCTCATCGGGCGGCGTCGCGCCATAACGAGCCTTCAGCGCCCCGAGCGCCGTTCCGGCGGTGGCAACGTCGGCGGCGACGAAGCCGATGGTCGGTGTGGTCATGGAATGCGGTGCTCGCTGGGGCGCCGGATCCCGTGCCCGGCGCGGCCGATCCTAGCAGATTCTCGGTGTCGCGATCACGCCGGAACGGTCAGCCGCCGGTCAGGCTCATATGGCGCGCGACCGCCGGTCGGTCGCGGCCCCGGTCGATGACGAAATCGTGGCCCTTGGGCTTGCGCCCGATGGCCTCGTGGATCGCCGCGATCAGGGGCTCGTCGCTTTCGCTCGCCCGCAGCGGCGTGCGCAAATCGGCTTCGTCGTCCTGGCCCAGACACATGTAGAGGCGGCCGGCACATGTCAGCCGCACCCGGTTACACGATTCGCAAAAATTATGGGTGAGCGGGGTGATGAATCCGAGCCTGCGGCCGGTTTCCTCGATCCGGACATAGCGCGCCGGGCCGCTCGAACGGTAATCGATGTCGGTCAGGGTCCAGCGCTCCCGAAGCCGTTCGCGGACCAGGGACAGAGGCAGGTACTGGTCGATCCGGTGTTCCGAAATCTCCCCCAACGGCATGGTTTCGATCAGCGTGAGATCGAAGCCTTCCGCGCCGCACCATTCGATCAGGCGGTCGAACTCGTCTTCGTTGGTTCCTCTAAGGGCGACCGCGTTGATCTTGACCTCGAGCCCCGCCTGTTTGGCGGCCGCGAGCCCGTCCAGAACCTGCTCGAACCGGCCCCAGCGGGTGATCGCCGCGAACCGCTCCGGATCGAGGGTGTCGCAAGAGACGTTGATCCGCTTGATCCCCAGGCGCGTCAGATCGGCCGCGTATTTACGAAGCTGAGTGCCATTCGTGGTCAAGGTCAGTTCATCCAGATCCCCGGTCGCCAAATGCCGGCTCAGGCTTTCGATCAGGCCCATGACGTTCTTGCGGACCAACGGCTCGCCCCCGGTCAGCCGCAGTTTGCGAATCCCGAACCGGACGAAGGCGCTGCACAGACGATCGAGTTCCTCCAGGCTCAAGATCTCGGCCTTGGGCAGGAATGTCATGTCTTCGGCCATGCAATACTGGCAACGAAAATCGCAACGATCCGTCACCGACACGCGGAGATAAGTGACGGAACGTCCGAACGGGTCGATCATGGCTGGTGTTTCCGCATTTGTCGTCGCCAAGCGTCGCCGGGGAATGGGGTGAGCAATGGGTTATATACGACCAGATATATCGGATGACCGCCGACGAGGCAACGACTCGACCGCCCGCGACACCTTTATCTGGGTGGACCCGAATCCCGATCACCGACGACGACCAGTCCGATCGTGGCCGCGTTGATCAGCACCTTGCCGGCGTTTTCGAAATTGACGGTGACGCGGGCGCCATCCGCCGACTGAACCTGCCCGAATCCCCAATCGGGCTGGTCGGGATGACGCACGATCGCGCCGGGAACAAGGCGGCCGAGATCAGAGCCCATCTCCAGCCTCGATCATCCGAATCAAGATCAAGTAATTTTGACCTACCCGACGGCCGAATGCGCCCTAAATTACATCACGGCGCGCAGAAAATGTCGCCGCGGCCAGTCGTTCCGGGGGTATCGGGCGCCGGTTGCTGTGGCGGGTTTGTTCTGTTGCGCACAAGTCGGGCGCCGAAGGCGCGGCTCGGGAGGAAAAGATGGACGATCTGCTGAGCGAATTTCTGACCGAGACGACGGAGAGTCTCGAACGGTTTCGAATTCGCGACCGATTGCCGCGCCGATCCCAGGTGGCGGGGAACGCCGATGGTGGCGTTGTCGTCACGCACCGCCGCGGCCGATTTCGACCGTGGCCGGGCGGCGGGATTCGACGACTACGTCGCCAAGTCAGACCGCGATGCCTTGCTGGCCTCGCTCAGCCAAGTCCTTGCGGGCGCGGGAGAAGCAGCATGACCAGCACCGAACTCGTGGTCGCCGAGCAGCCCGATTCGCTGACCGAAATCGAGGGCAGCGATTACATCACCATGATCATCGCCGGCCAGTTCTTCGGCCTCCCGGTGGTCTCGGTTCACGACGTGCTCGGGCCGCAGAAAATAGCCCATATTCCGCTGGCGCCGCCGGAAGTGGCCGGATCGCTCAATTTGCGCGGGCGGATCGTGACCGCGATCGACATGCGTACCCGGCTCGGCCTGCCGCCGCGCGCGCAAGGCGAAGAAGGCATGAGCGTCGTCGCCGAAAGCAACGGTGAGTTGTATAGCCTGATTATCGATACGGTGGGCGAGGTGTTGAGCCTACCGTACGATCGCTTCGAGCAGAATCCCTCGACCCTGGATGCGCGCTGGCGGGCCGTGGCCGGGGGTATCTTCCGTCTCGACGAGCGGCTGTTGGTTGTTTTGGACGTCGACCGCGTGCTAGATTTCGGTGTCTCATCGAGCAATTGAGCGATTGTCGTGCCCGGGCCGCGACCCGGCTGCGGCCCGCCATATGGCTGAATCCTTGGGGCTTTCGGATTGACGGATGAAGACTTGCTTGATCGTCGATGACTCGAAGGTGATCCGGATGATGGCCCGTCGGATGCTCGAGGAATTCGAATTCGATGTCGACGAGGCCGAAGACGGCCGGGTAGCGTTGGAGGCTTGCAAGGAACGATTTCCCGATATCATTCTGCTCGACTGGAACATGCCGGTCATGAACGGCTTGGAATTCTTGCAGGAGTTGCGCAAGTTGCCCGGTGGCGACGGGCCGGTGGTGGTTTTC